>JBGTKH010000524.1:0-7696 GCA_041744735.1 Pirellulaceae bacterium
CATTGACATCTATTACGTTCATACACCCGACTACGCGACGCTGATCGAAGAGTCGCTGCGGGCGTTGGACGACGTGGTGCGCAGCGGCAAGGTGCACTACATCGCCTGCTCGAACTTCCGCGCGTGGCGTTTGTGCGAGGCCCTGTGGACCAGCGACAAGCTGAACCTGCACCGCTTCGCCTGCGTGCAGCCGCTGTACAACATCGTCAACCGCGACATCGAAGTGGAGCTGATGCCGTTGTGCAAGGAACACGGCATTGGCGTGGTGAGCTACAGCCCGCTGGCTCGCGGCATCCTGACCGGCAAGTACCGGCCCGGCCAACCGTTCCCCGCCGACAGCCGTGCGGCCCGCGACGACAAGCGCATGAAGGAGGCCGAACTGCGCGAGGCCAGTTTCCAGGTCGCTCAGCAGATCACCGGCTACTGCGAGCAGAAGGGCGTGGCCCCGTCGCACTTTGCCTTGGCGTGGTGTCTGGCCAATCCGATTCTAACGTCAGTCGTGCTCGGCCCGCGCACGCTGGAACAGTTCGACGACAACGCGGCCTGCCTGAACGTCACCATTACGGATGAAGACGAAGCCTTCATCGACAGCCTCGTCCCGCCCGGCGAACACAGCGGCAAAGGGTTTCAAGACCCGGCGTATCCGGTGACCGGCCGCGGCAGGTGAAGTGCACGGACTAAACGCAGATTTCGCAGATGGCCGCAGACCAGAATACACTCTGCGATAATCTGCGAAATCTGCGTTTTTCTCCCGGCCGATTGCGGGACCGTGATGCGGCTGCCAATAATATGCGTTCGCGGAACCCGTTGCGCCGCCTCGATCCTCAACTCACTTCTCGGAGGAACAACAAATGAGAATCACGTCCCTCTTTCTACTCTGTGGACTGTCGTTGCTTTCGTTCGCCAATAGCGTCCGAGCCGACGCTCCGTCAACCAAACCCAACGTGCTGTTCATCGCCGTCGATGATTTGAATCACTGGGTCGGTCACCTTGGCCGAAACGAGCAAGTGAAGACTCCGAACCTGGATCGCATGGCGGGGCGTGGCGTGACGTTTACGCGGGCCCATTGTGCGGCGCCGTTGTGCAACCCGTCGCGCGCGGCGCTGATGTCGGGAGTGCGGCCTTCGACCAGCGGTGTGTACGACAACGGCACCGATTGGCGAAAGTTCATTCCCGAATCTCTGCCCATGACCACACACTTTCGCAGCCACGGCTATTACGTCGCCGGTGCCGGCAAAATCTATCACGGCGGCTTCGATCGCCCGAGCGAATGGGACGATTATCTGCGCGGCGAAGGCGGCGATCCGAAACCGAAGGGGGACAACGACGGCGTCGGCGGCATCAAGTTCGCGCCGCTGAATTGCCGCGACGAAGACATGCAGGACTGGCGGATTGTTGATTGGACGATTGAACAACTACGCGTGCAACATGAAAAACCGTTCTTCCTGGCCTGCGGCGTCCACAAACCGCACATGCCGTGGAACGTGCCGCAGAAATATTACGACATGTACCCATTGGACTCGATCAAGCTGCCTCCCGTGCTGGAAAACGACTTAGACGACATTCCGCCCGCCGGCGTGCGCATCGCTCGCCCCGAAGGCGACCACGCGGCGATGCTCGCATCCGGCCGTTGGAAAGAAGCCGTGCAAGCCTACTTGGCCACGATCACCTTCACCGACACGAACGTCGGCCGGTTGCTCGACGCGCTGGACAAGAGTCCTTACAAGGACAATACCATCGTCGTGCTGTGGGGCGACCACGGCTGGCATCTGGGTGAGAAGCATCACTGGCGCAAGTTCACTTTGTGGGAAGAGGCCACCCGCGCGCCGCTGCTGTGGATCGTGCCCGGTGCAACCAAGCCGCACGGCGTGTGCGACCGCACGGTGGACTTCATGAGTATCTACCCGACGCTGTGCGACCTGTGCGGTCTGCCCACGCCCAAGCACGTTGAAGGCGCTAACATCCGGCCGCTGTTGGAAAATCCGGCTGCCGCATGGGACCGCCCCGCTGTTACCACCTACATGTTCAACAACCACAGCGCCCGCAGCGAAGGCTGGCGTTACATCCGCTACAACGACGGCAGCGAAGAACTTTACGACGAGACGAAAGATCCGTTGGAGTGGACCAATCTGGCCGGCAAAGCGGAATTGGCTTCGGTGAAGAACGACCTAGTCAAATGGATGCCAACCGAAAACAAGCCAGCTCCGAAAGTTACAGGTGATCAAGCGGCTCCAGCCAAGAAAGGCACTGCGAAGAAGAACTCGCAAGAGAAAACAAACGAGTAAAGAAATACACGCACTCGACGCATGACGGCGCTCAAGTCACAATGATGGAGTTGTTATGGGCCTAGCCTTTGAATGGGATGAGCGCAAGGCCAAGCGTAACGCCGGCAAGCACAGTGTCTCGTTCGACGAGGCCAGCACGGTCTTCAGTGATCCACTGGCGCTGACGATCTATGACCCGGTCCATTCGAACGACGAAGACCGGTATATTACGCTCGGCGAATCGCAGCAGGGGCGCCTGTTAGTCGTCGTTTTCACGGATCGTAATGAACGAATACGCATCATCAGCGCGCGGGTGGCTACCCGCCGCGAAAGGAAAGAGTATGAAAAAGGCCGTTAAGACCAAGCGAGACCCCGACATGCTGGACGAGTACGACTTCAGCAAGGGGGTGCGTGGGAAATATGCGAAACGTTACGCCGAGGGTACGAATGTAATTCTCCTGGCACCAGACGTCGCTGAGTACTTTCCTGACTCCGATTCGGTAAACGCAGCGTTGCGGGCTCTCGTTGGAGTGGCACGTAAGAGTGTTCGAAAAGCTGCAAGCTGAAACGCCCGTCAAGTGCATCGAACCACCAGAAAAATAATCCTTCCAGGAAAGTTATTCCCATGTCCATTCGCCGCTCATTCTCCAGGGTTATCAGGTTCGCGCTGAATTCGCTGGCTATTGCCCTAATTTTTTCTGCGGCTGAGCAATCCAAGGCAGTCGACCGGCCGAACATTCTGCTGGCGATCTCGGACGATCAATCGTGGATTCATGCTTCGGCCTATGGCTATCGCGCGGTGCAGACGCCGGCGTTTGACGAGGTGGCTCGGCGCGGGGTGTTGTTTACCAATGCGTTCGGGGCGTCGCCGGGATGCAGTCCTTGCCGAGCGGCGCTATTGACCGGGCGGCATCATTGGCAGATCGAGCACGCGGGGACTCACGCCAGTTCGTTTGCGACGAAGTACGTGACTTACCCGGACTTGCTCGAGCAGGCAGGCTACTTTGTCGGTTACACGGGCAAAGGTTGGGGGCCGGGCAACTGGAAGATCAGCGGCCGCGAGCGTAATCCCGCGGGGCCGGACTTTAGCACGCAGAAACTGCAGCCGCCGTTCAAAGGCATCAGCAGCAACGACTACGCCGCCAACTTCGCCGCGTTCTTGAAGCAGCGGCCCGCCGGGAAACCGTTTTGTTTTTGGTACGGCGCGACCGAGCCACATCGCGCCTATGAAAGGGGATCGGGCGTGAAGGCCGGCAAGAAATTGGATGACGTCGTCGTGCCGCCATTCCTGCCCGACACGCCGGAAGTGCGCAGCGATATCGCCGACTATCTGGTGGAGATCGAGTGGTTCGACCAACATTTGGGCCGCATGCTGCGAACGTTGGAAGAAGCGGGCGAGTTGGACGACACGCTGGTGATCGTCACGTCGGACAATGGCATGCCGTTCCCGCGAGCCAAGGCGAACATGTACGAGTACGGCATCCACATGCCGCTAGCCATTTGCTGGCCGAAGCGAGTGCCCGGAGGCCGCACGGTCGATGACCTGATTGGCTTCGTCGATCTGACCGCTACGATCCTGGACGGGGCCAGCGTCGTACATCCTCACGCGGCCGATGCTGAACTTCGTCCTGCCGGACGCAGCATCATGAGTATATTGACATCGGAGAAGCAAGGGCTCTTCGATTCGTCGCGTACGATGGTCTTCAGCGGCCGCGAGCGGCATTCGTCGTCGCGCTACGACAACCTCGGCTATCCCACTCGCGCGCTGCGCACGCAGCAGTACCTCTACATCCGCAACTTCCATCCCGAGCGCTGGCCAGCGGGGGACCCGCAGGCGTATAGCAATGCCGACAAACTCGGTCCGATGCATGGCGCGTATCATGACATCGACGGCTGTCCGACGCTCAGTTTCCTTGTCCAGCATGCAGACGACCCGCAGCTCGGCCGCTATCTGCACTGGGCCGTTGACAAGCATCCATCCGACGAACTGTACGACGTCGCCGCCGACCCCGGCTGTTTGAAGAATCTGGCCGGCGATCCCGCGCACGCCGCAGAGACAACGAAGCTTCGCGCCGCGCTGGAAGATTATCTAACCGAGACCGGCGACCCGCGAATGGGCAACAATCCCGAGATTTGGGAAACGTACCCGCGCTACTCGCCGATCCGCAAGTTTCCGCCGTCGCCATAGTTTGACGGAGAGTATAGATGGACTTTGCCGCGGCACTCGACACTGCTGAAAGTCCTGTAGGACGGACGCCCTCGTCCGTCCACATAAGTCGTTTGAGTCGCAATCGACGGACGTGGGCGTCCGTCCTACTGCCCGTTGTCCGAGCTTGTTTAACATTTGCTTTAGTCACGTGGATCGTTTGGCGCCTAGTTGCTTCAGCAACGGTGGTTTCTGCCGAGCGTCGTCCGAACGTCGTGCTGATCATGACCGACAATCACGGCGCGTGGACGCTGGGCTGCTACGGCAATCCGGATATTCGCACGCCGAACATTGACCGCTTGGCAGGTGAAGGGATTCGCTTCACGCGTGCCTTCAGTTCCAACGGCGTCTGTTCACCGACGCGCGCGACGTACTTGACCGGCTTGCTCCCGTCGCAGCACGGCGTGCACTGTTATTTGGGCGCTAATGAAGCTCAGATGGGACGGGATGCCTACAGCACGATCGCCGAGTTCCGTTCGTTGCCGGAAATCATGGCCGAAGCGGGCTACACGTGCGGGCTGAGCGGCAAGTGGCATCTGGGCTTGAACACGCAGCCTCAGGAAGGATTTTCCTATTGGATCACGATGCCGCACGGAGCGACCGGCGAATTCTACGACGCGCAAGTGATCGAGGACGGACGAGTGCGCAACGAGCCGACGTATTTGACCGACCTGTGGACCGCGCACGGCGTAAAGTTCATCGAGCAAAACAAAGAGCGCCCGTTCTTTCTGTTTTTGTCGTACAACGGGCCGTACGGTTTAGGCCGCTCGCTGCTCAATCCCTCGCGCAACCGTCATGCCGTGTACTATGCCGACAAGGAATTGAAATCGTTCCCGCGCGAGCAAATGCATCCGTGGCTATTCAACAACAAAGAATATCTGAACAACGTCATCGCCATGCGCCGCTTTGCCGCGGAGGTGAGTGCCGTGGATGACGGCGTGGGCGAAATCATGGCCACGCTGAAGCGGCTGGAACTGGATAACGACACACTGGTCATCTTCACCGCAGATCAAGGCTGGGCCGGCGGCCAGCATGGCATCTGGGGCATGGGCGACCACACGCGCCCGCTGCACGCCTTCGACGGCACGATGCACATCCCGCTGATCGTCCGTCACCCCGGCTCAATCCCCGCTGGCCGCACCACCGACATCATGACCAGCAACTACGACTTGCTCCCCACGGTCCTCGGCTATCTCGAAATGCCCGGCAAACAGCCGGCAATTCCCAAATCGCCCGGCCGCGATTACTCGCTGGTGCTGAAAGGCCGATCTCTCGATTGGAACAACGTCGTCTACTACGAATTCGAGAACGTGCGCGCCATCCGCACCGCCGATTGGAAATACATCGAACGCTTCCCCGACGGCCCGCACGAACTGTACGACTTGGCCGCCGATCCCGGCGAACAATTCAACCTCTACGCCCAATTCAAGCAGGTCGAGATTCAAGCCGACCTTCGTAAGCGGCTGTACGATTTCTTCGCTCGCCACGCCGACCCGCAATACGATCTCTGGCGCGGCGGGCGGTCGAAGACGCATTTGCTTAGCGCCGGCGGGACCAATCGTTGACGCGTTGCATAGGCCGTCCTACGATCGGAAGCTGAAGGCGATGATCGAGAATCCACCTACGATTCGTCCGCAAACTGACGTGGACCCGACTTTGAAATCGCGAACGACGTCCCAAAGCGTGCCCGTAATTCGGAACGCAGATGTGGCGCCAATGTCTCGTTCGTGCTTGGCAAAGAAGTTGATACCATTACTATGCCAATAGCGGGGATGCCTATGGACGTTCACATCGGCAAGGTGCGCTGATGCCCGAAGCTCAACTCGCTTGCCATCAAAAGACTGCATTTGATACCGGTCATTGACCTCCTTGAGCACATCTTGGATGCGGCGCCAAGCATCGATGAGGGCATGAGAGAATCGCTTTGCGTTGTCCGCTGGCGCGCAAGACATTCCACCATCACCAGCCCAAAAAACGCCTTTGAAACCTAAAAATGCCAGGTGATCTTCAAGATGGCCAGCCAACTCGAGTTTGGCCGCCATCACTTGATCCATCGCAAACTGCGCCGACATCTTGCTGTGCCCAACGATATCAACTTGAAGAAGCACCCTCCGACTAACCTGACTCGTGGCGCGATCTGGAAACTCTTCGTAGTCGTAGAATTGGTCGGACATGCACTGCTCTTCTCGTCTACAGCGGTGGTGGTGGTGGCGCATAGGTGAACTCTGTTGAAAACAAGTGGCGAACGATTATCAACTCGCCGCCGGTTAGCTTCCACTCGTCAAATCTCTGCTTTCACTGCGGGGAGTGAATCTCGGCCGTCCAGCCGCCCAAAACGTCCATGTGCGTGAGATCAACTTGCCGCGGAGGCGAGCCGACACTGGGCGGCCCAGTCATCAAACTCGCTGCGGTCCATCAGCCCTTTCCAGTGCAGCATCGACTTCGCTTTCGTCAAGTCAACGGCGGTCACGGGCTCCTCCGGTTCGTGCCAGGCATAACGCAGCAGCGGCTCGCTGTCGCCGGTGGCGAAGAAGATGTAGGCATCGCGCTCGGATTCTTCCTGGAACCCCAAACCAAGTAACAGTTGTCGGAGTTGATCGTAGGTGGGCTTGCTTCGATTCATTGCTTCCTCCTCATCGCCGTCGCCCGAAAGTCATCTCGCCAACGTGAAAACTTGCGGATCGCCCGGCGATTGAGGCGATTCTTCAAGGGGATGTGAATGGTCAATTTGCCGTCGCCAAACAAATTCCGGCTGGACTGCTGCTCCAAATACGGTTGCATGTAGAGCCAAAACGCGCGATCCTGCTGTGCATCGTAGACCACAAGGATTACAGATTGCCGTTTTCTGTCATTCCGTCAACCACACCGGCTGCGTGAACGCTCCGTTGGCGGCGATGTCCCAGACTTCGAGGCGGACCCAGCGGCGGGATTTCAGGTTTGGGGTGAGCGTGAGCGTGCGTTTACCGAACGGAGTCGTGTCGGAGAGGTCGATGCGTTCGCGGTAGACTTGCTGGCCGTCGCCGGAGATGAGTTCGGCGAAGGAGAGCGGGAAGGTCCAGGCCAGTTCGACGTGTAATTCGGGCGCGCCGCCGCTGGACGACAGGGAAACATTCTCGCCGCTGGTTTTGCCGCTGATGGTGAAGTGCGGGATCAGCACTTCGCCGGTGGTGACGAAGAACTGGCCGTCGCGCAGCGCGTCCATTAGCGGCTGCCAGCCTTCGTCGAA
>JBGTKH010000525.1:0-4406 GCA_041744735.1 Pirellulaceae bacterium
TCATGATTTTGATTCCGCGTAACACTCGGGTTCACACCGTTATTTAATCAAATTCACCGCCGTTTGTCGTGGCGGGTAAATCGGCGGTAGTGGTACATTTTGGTAGCCGAAGTCGTGAGACTTCGGAAGTGTCACCACTTCCGCTACGGCAACTTGTTTGTCTTGGCGGGTAAGTCGGCGGTAGTGGTACATTTTGGTAGCCGAAGTCGTGAGACTTCGGAAGTGTCACCACTTCCGCTACGGCGACTTGTACCACTACCAAATCGGCCATTTCACTGGACGCCGGTAGGCATGTGTGAACTCCTGGGGCATAATGGGTGACGCACGATCCGTCGGCCAGCACAAGGAGCAACAAGTGAAACTGCAATTCCTCGGCGCCAATCGTCAAGTCACTGGCTCCCGATATTGCTTAGAAGCGGGTGGAAAGAAGATTCTGGTTGACTGCGGGATGTTTCAAGAGCGGCCGTATGTGGCGCGGAATTGGGATGCGAGCCCGGTGCCGCCCGGCGACTTGGCGGCGATGCTGCTCACGCACGTGCACATCGATCACAGCGGGTTGATTCCCAAACTGGTGCGAGATGGGTTTTTCGCGCCGATTTACGCCACGCGGGCGTCGGTTGAGTTGGCTCCGGTCATGCTGTACGACGCGGCAAAAATCCAGATGGAAGACGCTGAGTACAAAAAGAAACGTCATCGCAAGGAAGGCCGCCACGGTCCGCACCCCGTTGTGCCGCTGTATACCGACGAGGACGTGGACAAGACGTTGCCGTTGCTTCAGCCTGCTGCCTACAACAAGCCAGTCGCTGTGACCGACGCCGTGTCGGTCACGTTTCACGACGCCGGGCATATCCTGGGTTCGGCGATGCTGGAAGTGCTGGTCACGGAAAATGGCCAACCGCGGCGGGTGTTGTTCTCGGGCGACATCGGTCAGTGGGACAAGCCGCTGATTCGCGATCCCAGTTTGTTCGAACAGGCCGATTACGTGGTGATGGAATCGACCTATGGCGACCGCAACCATCAAGACGGAGGCGACGTCGAAACGCAGCTTGCCGAAGTAATCCAGGACACGATCGGCCGCGGCGGCAACGTGGTGATTCCGACATTCGCGGTCGAGCGGGCGCAGGAATTGATGTATTACATTGGGCGGCTGGTGCACGGCCGGCGGATTCCGAGTGTCAAGGTGTTTGTGGACAGTCCGATGGCGGTCGACGTCACCGAGATCTTCCGCCGCTTTCGCGATTGCTTAGACGAGGACACGTGGCATCTCATATCGTCGGGTCACGCGCCGCTGGGATTCCCCGGCTTGCAAATGGTGCGGTCGGTCGCCGAATCGCGGGCCATCAATGAAGTCCGCGAGCCGTGCATCATCATGGCTACGTCCGGCATGTGCACTGCTGGCCGAATCAAACATCACTTGCGGCAAAACATCAGCCGGCCGCAGTCAACGATCTTATTTGTCGGCTATCAAGGCCAAGGGACGTTGGGCCGGCAGATTCTGGACGGCAGTCGGCAAGTCCGCATTCATGGCAAGGTCTGGCCGGTTAAGGCAAAGATATCGCAGATTTACGGATTCTCGGGTCACGCTGATCGCGATGGGCTGCTGCGCTGGCTCGGCAATCTAAAACAGCCGCCGCGGCATGTGTTTCTCACTCACGGCGAGGAAGTTGCCGCGTTGAATCTGGCGCAATACATCGGCCAACAGATGCACTGGCCCGTGACCGTTCCAGAATATAAAGAAGTTGTAGACCTGAATTGAAATCAGGGATTGAGTGGGGTATGCTATGTCTCTTTACGTAGGGTGGAGTCGGCCCCATGAACCAACCGGTCCAATGTCCCAAGGAAAGCGTGCTCGTTGAATACGCGCAGGGGACGTTAGATCCACAACAAGCCGAGCACGTCAAGTCTCATCTCGACGGCTGTGAACCGTGTACGGACGCTCTGGAGTGGATTCAGAGCCATCGCATCCCGGCCACAGGCGACGAGTCGGCGATCGGTTCTGGGGCCAGCAGCCTTGGCCGCAGCGCAGCGCGTTCCGTAGAGCGCGACGGTCCGTCGACCGCCTCGGCGGTGTTTCCCGATCCCTCGATGACGCGCGAATTGGATCAGGAGGGCCCGGAGTCTCACGATTACAAACTTTCCGACGTCACGGCATCGGAGCATCGCGCGCGATTCGACTTCTCGATTTTGGGGCCGCCGTCGAATCCGGAGTCTTTAGGACGGTTGCGCAACTATGAAGTGCTGGGGGTGGTTGGCCACGGCGGCATGGGACTGGTCTTCAAAGCGTTCGACGAACAACTGCGCCGCACGGTGGCGATTAAGATGCCGACGCGCGAGCTGGCGGCGAACCCCACGGCGCGGCGACGATTTATTCGCGAAGCCCGCGCGGCGGCCGCAGTGAACCATCCGAATGTCGTCATAATTCATGCGGTCGAGGAACAGGAGAACAGCCCGTTCCTGGTAATGGAATTCATCAGCGGCAAGTCGCTGCGAGAGCGATTGCACGACAAGGATCGGCTGGAACCGCTGGAAGTGATTCGGCTGGCGGCGCAAATTGCTGCGGGGCTGGCGGCGGCCCACGCTCAGGGTGTGATTCACCGCGACATCAAGCCCGGCAACGTGATGCTGGAAAATGGCGTCGAGCGGGTCAAGATCACGGACTTCGGCTTGGCGCGGGCCACGATCGACAACGTGGAATTGACGTCCCGCGAGTTGGCGGTGGGCACGCCAGCCTACATGTCGCCCGAGCAAGTCACCGGCGGCGAAATTGACGCTCGCGCCGATTTGTTCGGGCTGGGCTGCGTGATGTATGCGATGCTCGCCGGTCATTCGCCGTTTCATGGCAGGACGGCGTTGGAGATGGCGCACAAGGTCGTCGAGTACGACCCGCCGCCGCTGCACGAAACGAATCCCAACGTGCCGCGATTTCTGTCGGAAATCGTAACGAAGCTGCTGGAAAAAGACCCCAACCAGCGGTTTCAATCGGCCGCGGAGGTTGCGGATCTGCTGAATCGTCACTTGGCCATCCTGAACCAAACGCCGACCGACAAAATGGCCAAGGCGTTGCAAGCTGCGCCGTTGACCACGAAGCCGAAACGGGCCATGTCTTACTGGATCGTTGCCATCTCGGCCGTGCTGCTCAGCGGGATTGGTTCGCTCTCTATCTGGCTGCCCCGACAGCTAACAACTGCGGACAAGGTCACGCTGTCTCCAATACCAAATGGCGGCGCAGGGTTCAATTCGGCGGACGCGCCACAGCCCCGGCATCTCACCGTTTCCAAAACTCAGGGAGTCGCGGGAGAGTTTAGCACGATCCGCGACGCATTGGCTCAAGCCACTCCTTCCTCCAAGATCGAAGTCATGGACGGGGCCACCTATCAAGAGTCGATCGAAATTAAGAATGCGAGCAAGTTGCGAGGTCTCCAGATCATCACGCATCACGGAGCGCGGATTACGCCGCCGCCGGATATCAGCGAACCCTACAACGTGTTGACCATCAACAACACGCCCGACGTGCTGATCAAGGGCTTTCACATCCAGTCGATTTCCAAACACGGCCTGACCATCACCGGCGCCTCGGCCGGCACGACGATTGAAAATGTGCGGTTCAGCGCGGTGCAAGAGCGCCATCAAGCGCACGTGCTGGTTCGCTATACGACGGGCGCCACGCGCGAGCGTCCGATCGTGATCCGCGAGTGTACGTTCAACACGCAGAATCTGGGCGTTTTTATGGAAGGTTCCGGTGACACGCCGGCCTCGTTTGTTCGCCTGCAAAACAACCGCTTCATCGGGAAGGGTAAACACGTCGAGTTAACGGCCGTCCGCGACGTCGAAGTCAGCGGCAATATTTTTTCGGGAGGCACCGGCGTCACATTGCACCTGGCGAATCCGGCTGTATCGCAGAATGTGTTGATCGCCAACGACACTTTTTACTCGCCGGCTGCCGACCCATCCGACACGTGGCTGGATCTTTCTAACTCATCGGCCGAATTGCAAGGGATGGAGATTTATAACAATCTCGTGCTCGAGGTGGCCAACATCGAGTCGGGATTCACGACGACTTATACGCTCGATGACTTTGCCGAGCGGTGGTCGTTTGCGAACAACTATTGGCAGCGCGGGGCGAACACGAACCTTTTGCGCTTGCAATTGGTCGCCGAGCCGCTGTTGACGGTTGAACTGATGTCGACAGACTCAAACAGTCCGGTTTTTCTGCGACCGGTTGCCAATGCACTGCCCGCCGTCGATGACGCGGGCGGAAAGGCGTTCGGATACGTCGGCGCTCAACCACCTCAAACAGCAGTCCCCGAAAGCTAAGGAAATTGAATTCGAGAACTTTCGTAGTAGCCGAAGTCGTGAGACTTCGGTCCGAACTCTCACGAGTTCGGCTACCGCGGGAATCTGTTTCC
>JBGTKH010000526.1:0-5415 GCA_041744735.1 Pirellulaceae bacterium
AGCGGGAGCGGGATATCTCGGCCATGGACATTGCCAAGCGGCTACTCGACTTTGGGTTCCATTCGCCGACGGTCTATTTTCCGCTGACGGTACCCGAGGCGATAATGATAGAACCGACGGAGACGGAGAGTAAAGAAACGCTCGACGCATTCGCGGAAGCCTTGTTTCACATCACGGGCGAGTCGCCAGAGTTACTGCATCAGGCGCCGCACAGCACGTCGATCAATCGACCGGATGAAGTCCGCGCGGCTCGCAGCCCGGTCATGCGGTGGTCGGCAGGCACGGCGGAAGAGTGAGCGACGCTGTAGGACGGATTGCCAATCCGTCCCACTCAATTCGGACGGATTGGCAATCCGTCCTACATGAAAACAGCATGACCACGGCCCGAGTGATTGAATACGAATCGGCCGACGGCGCTTGGAACATGGCGGTGGACGAGGCGCTGTTGGACTCGGCCGGCACCACGGGCGACGTGTACTTGCGATTCTATGGCTGGTCCGAGCCGACGCTGTCGTTGGGCTACTTTCAGCGGCACTTGGACCGCGAATCACATCTCGCGAGCCGCGACTGTGCATTCGTGCGACGAGCGACTGGCGGCGGCGCCATCTTGCACGACCGCGAATTGACGTACAGCTTTGCAGCGCCGATTACCGACCGCGTGTCGTCCAACGTACAGAAGCTTTATCACACGTTTCATCAGTCGCTGATCCACACATTTTCAACGTGGGGGATTCGAGCGTCGCTGTGCAGCACGACGACGAAACGCATCGCTCGCGACGAGCCGTTCCTGTGTTTTCAGCGGCGAGCGGACGGCGATCTCCTTGTGGCCGGCGCGAAGATCGCCGGCAGTGCGCAGCGGCGTCACAAAGGGGTCGCCTTACAGCACGGCAGCATTCTGCTCGGCGCGTCTCCTTGCGCACCGAAACTCCCCGGCCTTGAGGAGTTATCGGGGATCGTCATCGACCCGCGCGAACTTGTCGCCCGCTGGATACCACTTCTTGTCGAGCAGATTTGTCTGAATGTGGGGCAGGCCTCGCTGACTGACAAACTGACGCAATCGGCAAAGTCTTACTTGTGCGAAAAGTTTGCCTGCGACGACTGGACGCAGCGCCGGTAATGGCTCCCCCGGAAAGGCGATCTTTGACAGGCGGCGGCCGTTCTGTTATTCTGCTTTCAGTCAGTCTGTCGCATTGATAGATTGTGTTTCGCTTGGATTCGTGATCGTCTCGGCTATCCCTACGCCATTATATTCTGGTTACTTCCGAGGCTGTCTTTGCGAAGATTGTGCACATATGCGAGCAAAATTAAAAGTCCTGCAGGGATCGAACGCGGGCAAAGAGATTTCGATCGCTAAGTCAAAGTTCCTCATCGGACGGGGCGACGATTGTAGCCTGCGTCCCAACAGCGACACGATTAGCCGGCGGCATTGCGTGTTGATTACGCGTGAGGGGCATCTGTATGTACGTGACTTGAAGAGTCGCAACGGGACGCTCATCAACGGCGAGCGCATCGAAGACGAGCGGCGGCTCAAGCCGGGCGATCATTTGAAGGTCGGCAAACTCGAATTCGAGGTGCTGATCGATTACGGCTTGGGGGGACAGAAACGGCCGGAGGTCAAGAGCGTGAAGGAGGCGGCCGCGCGCGTGACCACAACCAAGGTCGAAGAGGACGACATTACGGACTGGCTGGCGGAGACCGATGAGGCTGTGGTCGACGAGGAGGGTTTCGATCGCGACACGCGGCAGTTGAAGCTCGACGAAACCGACTTCATCAAGCTGGAAAAAGCCGCCGCGGACGCTGCGGCAGCCGACAAGCCGGAGGCTGACGGCACGAGCGACGAGGCGGTCAAACCAACGGAAAAGAGGGAACCCGGCAAGCTGCCGAAACTGCCTTCGACGCAGACGAAGAACTCGCGCGAAGCGGCGGCCATGATGCTCAAAAAATTCTTCAACCGCCGCTAGAATCCGGCCTTGGAACCCAAGATTCGCCGGTCTACATTAGAATGCCCTCGTTAGTAAGTGTATTCGGGCGGCGATTTTGTTGAAACTCCCGCTGGGTTTATTGAGTAACTCTTAGAGAACGGCCCTGTGTGGGCCGGGGATCCGCCGGTGTCCGACGACCTCCGCCAGTTAGTTGTCCGCTGTCTAGCCGGCGAGCAGACCGCGATGATGCAGCTTGTGGAGCGCTTCCGCGGGCCGGTGTTTGGCCTGTGCTACCGGATGCTAGGCCAGCGGCAGGACGCGGAAGACGCGGCCCAAGAGACCTTCGTGCGGGTCTTGAAGAGTTTGGCCCGCTGGGATCAGGAGCGTGATTTCGAGCCTTGGTTGTTGGCCATCGCCGGCAATCGCTGCCGCACGGCTTTGGCCAGGCGCGGCCGCCGCCCGAATGTTCAGCCACTGATCGATAACGTGCCCAATGGGGCGCCCGACATGCAGGCGGCCCAGAACTTGGCGGAAGAAGTGCAGCGGGCGCTGCAACTGATTCGCGAGGAATATCGGCAGGCGTTTGTGTTGTTTCACGAACACCAATTGAGTTACGCGGAAATCGGCGAGGCGTTGGGTTGCCCGCTGGGGACAGTCAAGACGTGGGTTCACCGCGCACGCAGCGAGTTGATTCAACGGCTGCAACAGCGCGGTGTGGTGCAGGAGTCACGCTATGCAATGCGACAAGTTTGAAGCGCGGCTTCACGAGTTGCTCGATCGTCGTTCGCGTCCCGAACGCGACGACGTTCTTCGCGCTCATGCCCTGAGTTGCCCCGAATGCCAACAGGTGTTGGAAGCGCAGGAATTGCTGTTCGACGGATTGGAATTCTTCGAATGCCCCGAACCGTCGCCCGATTTTGCCGGCCGCGTGTTGTCGCAATATCAGCCGCCTCAACCTGTGACTAATCGCATCAGAACGGCTGTTATCGCCGTTGGCGCAGTGGCGGCGGCGCTGCTGTTGCTTGTCATTCCGATGCTGCGAGGAGGCGGCGGACAGTTCGACAACGGTGCGTCGAATTCCTCCCTCGTCACCACGAATTCAGTGAATACTCGCGACGATCAGCCGACCATAAAGCCGAACGCCATTGAAAACATCCCGAGTCCGTCCAATCCAGTCGGGTTGATCGCCGATGAAAGCCTGGCACGCACCTCTCCCTTTGTCGACGCGCAGGATGAGATCCCAGCGGACGACAACATCTTGTCCTCGGAGTATCGAGAGCTGATTGCCGTCTGGACCGAACAACTCAACCTGATCCCATCCGACCAGCAGATGGAACCAGTGGATCAGATTTCCGGCGGTCTGCGGCCGATTGCCACGTCGTTTTCCGTGGCGATCAACTTGCTGCGGCGGACTTTGCCCGTCGGCAAAGAGCAACCGCCGCAGAAGCCTCAAGCGGGCATCCTTCCCGGCTCCGCCGACCCGGCCGTTTAATGCCGCCAAATCCTCGTTGCAGGAGGCCGGATTGCCAATCCGGCCACGGATATCGAATTCTGCACATCACTTGTAGCGGTTAGCCCGCCTGTGCTGCCGCCACATCGCAAACTCTACGTTAAACCGTAAAATCCCTTCCTTCCGATCACTTTCGCAGAACCTCCCATTTTCCCTGTGTGGTATATTTTCACAACGCCGAAGTCCGATGGTCTTCAAGCATCGCCGCTTCGGTGTGACTCGGGGAAATGAATCGCAACTTCGCTTGTGACTGGGAGGATCTTTCGGTGGCCAATACCAAACATGAAGAGATTGTGATCGATCGACGTGGACAAGACCGCCGGGAAGTTGGTACTCGGCGCAAGAAAGAATCCACCGTTGTCGACGAACGCCCGAAGGTGGAGCGACGCAAGACGCCTCGCCGTCGCCAAATTGATCCCACCACCTGCGAACGCGATTATTCGTCGGAAGAAATCGAGTTTATGCACGCGCTGGACGAGTACAAACGCACCAGCGGCCGCATGTTCCCGACGTGCAGCGAGATCTTGGAAGTCGTGAGAAGTTTAGGTTACCAGCGAGTCGCCCAGCAAGCTCCGCAGGAACAACTCGCCGCGGCGCACGCCGAAAATGCCGATGCCGATCGAGCCGCGTTAGAGCTTCACGAAGCTTTTGTCTAATTTCGGCCTTGCCAGGAAACGGATTTCTCATTAACCTCCTGCCCCGACTCGTCCTTTTACCCGACGACTTGGATTGTCTCTTGGTCGTTCCTGTCCATCCATGAGGCGTTTTCGTGCTGCCTGCAATTCCAACTTCGGCAACTTGGCGGCGGTCATCGGCCGCCGTCGTGCTGGCCGCCGCGATGTCGGCGGGCTTCTGCGGTTGCCGTATGGCGGCGACAGGTCAGAATTTGGATGGCGTGAGTTTGTACCAGCAGGGTCAGTATCCGGCCGCGCTGCAACGGTTTCAGCAAGCCGTTGCCTCCGATCCTGCCAATGCCGACGCTTATTACAATCTAGCGGCCACGGTCCATCGCATGGGCATCCAGAGCGGCGACCGCCAGTCGCTGAATCAGGCCGAGACGTTGTACAACCAGTGCCTGGATCACGACCCGAACCACGTGGACTGCCATCGCGGGCTGGCGGTGTTGTTGGTGGAAACCGATCGCTCGGATCGCGCCTTCACGCTGTTGAAGAACTGGGCCATCCGCAGTCCGCAGTCGGCCGACGCGCGGATCGAACTGGCGCGTCTGTATCAGGAGTTTGGCGAACGCGAGACAGCGAAGCTGCATTTGGATGAAGCCATCCGCATCGACCATCAAAACCCGCGAGCTTGGGCGGGGCTAGGACGGCTGCGGGAAGAGTCGGGCGATTACCTGTTAGCGCTGGAGAACTATCAGCGCTCGCTAAGTTTGAACACCTTCCAGCCCGGCGTCGCCGCGCGAGTTGCCGATTTGCGGCGAACCACCGGCGGCGGCCCAATTGTCACGCCTCCCGGCGGCACGCGAACGGTCGATTCCAACAGCCCGGCGCTACGCTACTAGCTAAAGTCGTCTCCTGGCCCAACTCATCAGGGAGACGTGCGCCGCCGCCAGAAAGTAAGATGGCCACGATAACGCGGGAACCTCACACCTGCGAGAAGAGGTTGTCCACCGTGGGCTCGGTTTGCTTCAGTCGGGTCCAGCTTCTTACGGCCGCGTTCAATCAACATCGCGCCGGTTGTGCCGACAGCGATTGCCGTGATTCCCGTCACAAGTAATAGGTTTTGGTGCGACAGAATATCGCATGACTCCGCCTGCGCAACTTCAGGCCTCGCGCCGACGAATTGCGGCTGACCGTAGTCCGGCGCGAAATCCAGCACCACCAGCGTATCACCCACGAAGCAGCGGCCCAGGACGTTGCCGACGGCGCGGCCGATGGAGGTGGGGGCGTCGCAGGCGGTGTGACGCGAGAGGGACTTGGCGGCGCTGCTGAAGCCGTCCATCGCGCGGCTGCCTACTTTGCCCGC
>JBGTKH010000527.1:0-6032 GCA_041744735.1 Pirellulaceae bacterium
GACCGAAGTACTCGACAGCGCCGCGACCGAAGGCGCAGGGCCGTTGGTGCGATTCCTTCGCATCGCCGCGCCGCAGCGACTGCTGGCCTTCGCCGCCGCGTGGCTTGCCGCGCTCTCCATCGCGATGGGCGACCTGGCCGCCAGCATCATGGTCGTCCCGCCCGGTGTCGACACCATAGCCATCCGCATCTTCGGCCTGGTGCACTATGGCGTGACTGACCAACTAGCCGGCCTGTGTCTGACCACCATTGCTGGCTTCGTATGCCTCGCCGCGACCATAATAGGGCTGTTCTACTGGTCACAGCACAAATCATCGGCGCGGCCGTAATTTTGCGTTCGTGCGAATTGCAGAGTCATGTACAATAGAAGTCGGTTTACCCGTAGCCGCAGGCGCGGCTGGTGTTCGCGGATCGTTCCGCCAACTCCAGCCGGTTCCTCGCCTGCGGCTCCGGGTTAAACGACGGTAAGAGTTGATGGAGCACGGCATGAATGTTCATCAAACACTGATTGGAACGGCACTGCTGCTCGCGGCCGCTAGTTCTGCGGCCGCGCTGGAGCATGTTTCGTTCACGCGCGAGGGCAAGCCGTTTCATATATCGGGCAGGCTGGTGACCGAGGCTCAGAACGGCGGCGTGTTGCTGCTGGCTCCGGACGGCGTGCTGTGGGCCGTGCAGCCCGACGAGATCGTGACGCGGAAATCGGACGATGAACCGTTCGTGCCGTTTGGCCCGAAGGAAATGGGAGCCAAGCTGCTGGCCGAGATGCCCGCGGGATTCAAGATCCACACAACGGCCAACTACGTCATCTGCTATAACACGTCGCCCGCGTATGCGCAGTGGTGCGGCGCGCTCTACGAACGTCTCTATCGTGCATTTCAAAATTACTGGTCGCAGCGCGGCTTCAAACTGCGAGATCCGGAGATGCCGTTGGTGGCGTTGGTGTTCGACGACAAGCAGTCGTACATCAACTTCTCGCGGCCGATGTTCGGCGACGCTGCGGAATCGATCATCGGTTATTACGACTACCAAGCCAACCGTGTGGTGATGTACGACTTGACGGGCATCGAGGGTCTGCGGCCGCCCGGCGAGCGGATCAGCACCGCGACTCGCGTGAATCAAATCCTGTCGCAACGGGCCGCAGCCGCGACGGTGGCCACGATCGTGCATGAGGCCACGCACCAGTTGGCGTTTAACTGCGGGTTGCAAGCCCGCGGGGCCGACAATCCGGTGTGGGTGAGCGAAGGGGTGGCGTTGTATTTTGAGACGCCCGATTTGTCGAACTCAAAAGGCTGGGGCAGCATCGGCAGCTTGAACCGCCCGCGGCTGACTCAGTTCCAAAACTATTTGCCGACGCGCCCGGCCGATTCGCTCGAAACGCTGTTGCGCGACGACGTGCGATTTCGCGAAGCCAAGTCGGGCGTGAACGCCTATGCCGAAGCGTGGGCACTGACTTACTTCCTGCTCCGCACACGTTCTAAGGAATACGTGGCCTACCTGCAATTGCTTTCGCAGAAGCAACCGAGCGTGTTCGACGAACCCGCCGAGCGCCTGGCCCAATTCAAAGCCTTCTTCGGCCCCGACCTGCAAAAGCTCGACGCCGAGTTTGTGGAGTACATTCGGCGGCTGCGCTAGAACGACTTGCACACCACCGCCGGCGCGGTTTATCATAGTGCCGTGAAGCGCCCCGCCGTTTCGACATTGCCCCGACGAAGATCCTGCCGTTTACTTTCCCGCACACGTTAAGGAGTCCCGCCATGTCCGATCGAGCTTCCTTTAATCAAGCCCCCAAAGCCACGCGACGATCGTTTCTGAAGAATACCACCGCGGCAGTTGTGGGCGGCACGTTGGCCGCGTCGTTGGCGAGTAGCCCAGCGGTGCATGCGGCGGGCAGCGAGACATTGAAGGTGGCATTGATCGGTTGCGGCGGACGCGGCAACGGCGCGGCGGTCAACGCGATGCGCGCCGACTCGAACGTACAATTGACCGTCATGGCCGACGCCTTTCAGGATCGGCTGGACCATGCACGCGGCGTGCTGTCGACACAGTTGGGTGAAAAGTACGCGGTGACCGACGACCACTGCTTCGTCGGGTTCGAGGCCTACAAGCAAGTCATGCAGTCGGACGTCGACGTAGTGCTGCTCTGCACTCCGCCGCACTTTCGGCCGGCGCATCTGAAGGCCGCCATCGACGCCGGCAAGCACGTGTTCTGCGAGAAGCCTGTGGCGGTCGATGCGCCCGGCGTCCGCAGCGTTTTGGAGACGTCGAAGCTCGCCAAGGAAAAGAACCTGAGCATCGTCTCCGGCCTGTGCTGGCGATACGACTACGGCGTGCGGGAAACGATGAAGCAGATTCAAGACGGCGCGATCGGCGACATCGTGGCGATTCAGGAAAACTATCTCACGGGCACGCTCTGGCAGCGCGGCCGCGAACCGGAGTGGAGCGAAATGGAATATCAAATGCGGAACTGGCTGTACTTCACGTGGCTGTCGGGCGATCACATCGTCGAGCAACACATTCACAGCCTGGACAAGGCCATGTGGCTGATGAACGACGAGCCGCCGGAAAAATGTTTCGGCTTAGGCGGCCGCCAGGTGCGCACGGACGACAAGTGGGGCCACGCCTACGATCACTTCGCCGTCTGTTACGAATGGGCCAACGGTGTGAAGACGTTTGCCTTCACGCGGCAGATGGCCGAATGTGCCAACGACGTCGACGACTACGTGCTGGGCACCAAGGGCCGCGCCCAACTGCTGAAACACACGATTCAAGGCGAAACGGAATGGAAGTACAAAGGCGAGAAGCCCAGCATGTACGACGTCGAGCACCGTGAACTGTTCGCCGGCCTCCGCGCGGGCAACCACATCAACAACGGCCAGTACATGTCCACCAGCACGCTGCTGGCCATCATGGGCCGCGATGCCTGCTACACCGGCGCTGTAATCAAGTGGGATGAACTGCTTAACTCGCCTGTGGTTCTCGGTCCCAATAAATACGAATGGACCGACGTGGAACTTCCGCGCGTCGCCATGCCGGGAATTACGAAGTTCGCGTGAGACGAGAATTCAACGCCGGTCACGAGTCACGAGGTCCCGGAAGCATCCTACAGAGACGAAAAAATCTCGGAGCGGGCGTGTAAGCCGGGTTCTGTTCCCGCGCGAGTTTGCACTCGCCGGGCGATGGTCATTTCTCTAGGGCGCCGATTACTCGGCGCCTCCAGCAGCCTACCCGGGAGTCTCGATACCTCACGGTATCACGGATCGGACCAATCCGTAGCGGCGCGAAACGCGCCGCTTGCTCCCTGCTTGGCCTTGCTCCGGGTGGGGTTTGCCTAGCCAGCCGAGTCGCCTCGGCTGCTGGTGCGCTCTTACCGCACCGTTTCACCCTTACCAACGCGGCCGTTTGAGACGGGGGCTCGACGGCCGAGCGGCGGTTTACTTTCTGTTGCACTTTCCCGAGCCTTGCGGCCGGTCGGTGTTACCGACCACCCTGTCCTGCGGAGCCCGGACTTTCCTCTCGCCCGGCACACCTTGCGGCACGCCGGACCAGCGACCATCCGACCCGCTCCGAGATCATCTTGATTGTAGCAGTTTTCCAAAATTGTTCGCCCGGTTCTGTCCGCCGATTGCAATTACCCGTAGGGAGAAATGTACCCACCCGGCGTTTTCACCGCGAACCGGCCGAGCTGTTTCGGCCGGCAACCGAGTGCGCCGGGGGCCCGAACAAACAGGTACCATTCGATGGGTTTGCATCACACGTCGCTGAATCGCCTAGAAAGGATTCTGCGGCTGCTTTCGTTCTTACAATCGGGACCTTCATACAATGCCGAGCAACTGGCTCAGGAGATGGAGGTCAGCCGCCGTACGATTTTTCGTGACTTGGGGGCGATGCGCACCGCGGGCATTCCCGTCTTCTTTAACGACGACACGGAAGGGTACAGCATCCCGCCGCAGTATTCGCGCGAGCGTAAACTGTTGGACGAAGAAGAGTTGGCAATCCTGTCCGTTATGGCGCAGCTTTCGCCGTTGGAAGCCATTCATGGACTGGGCAGCAAGGCGCACGAGGCGTTGGCCAAACTACAGTCCGCGCTGCCGGAGGAACAGCAACTGGAGATCAGCCGGCTGATCAACAGTTTCTCCGCCGAGTATCCCGCCGCCGAGTCACCTGCCGCGGCCACACATGCGCTGGGCACGTTGTTCGAGGCCGTGCGCAAGCGGCTGCAGGTCCTGATCGAGGTGCAGGAAGCCGATTCGCCGACGCCGTTCCAAACGCATCTGTCGCCGTACCGGATCAGCTACTCAGACGGCCGCTGGCACGTCACCGGCCGCTCGACAGCTCACGAGGCCACACACACGTTCGCGTTAGACAAGATCACCAAGGTCGAACTAACCACCGACCCCTACGCCGTCCCCCGCGGCTTCAAGAGCCATTCATAATTCCGCGCCGATCGAGACGACCCCGCGCGTGCTCGTTCCCCGATCGAGACTTGTTCGTGTTGGATACGGCCAATGGTCGCAAACGGATGTGGCCGTGTAATGTTCCCGTTGGCACTGGCGATAGTAACGCTCCTTGGCCGCGCTCAAGTTGTGATACGCCGACTGCATCGTAACGTAACAAGTGACGCCGACCGCGATAATGCTGGTGATCGCCAGCAGCAATCCCTGCGAGCGATACAACTCGCGGGCAAGTTTCCGATTGAGCATCGTCACGAGACGGGCCTCGATGAATTTATCGGCCAACGGCGCGCCGGCCGAACGATAGCCGGCACGATCTCGATTGTAATTGACCGCGAAAGCAAGCAGCGAATGAGTAGGAATTGGATGCCCATATTGCGAGGCGGCATCGTCAAGATGACAATGGCTGGCAGAGGCACGTACGTACTTCGGTCCTTCGACTTGGCGTTTTCCAATAGAAAAGTCGCATTTCTGGTAAAACCATGAAACCGCTGCACGAGATCAAGTCATTCCCTGCGGCACAGCGGGAAGTGTTGCAGCAGCAGTTCGGTATCACGAGCGCCGAGGCGTTCTTTGAACACGGCACGCGGAACGCTCAGGGAGTACAAACGGCGCTGAAAATAACTACCGAACAACTTGCAACGCTGCTGCAACTCATCGAAGGCTACCTCGCACCGGAGTTCGTGAAGAGCTGCCGCAAGCCGGTGGTGAAGCACAGCCGTGGCGTGATCGTCGAATGAATGCGCCTCGCCCAACAAAGAAGTCAGCGACGCGATTGCCTACGCCTTGTCTCTAGGCTGGCGGTTTGTGAAGGGTTCGGGGCATCGCTTCGGCACGTTTTTGTGCCCGCAGGCGGATCGCAGCGGCTGTCGCGTGGGCGTCGCATCCACGCCGCAGAACCCGGGCCAACACGCCCGCCGCATCCGTCACGACGTCGATCGCTGCACGCATCAGTAACCAGGAGATTCTCTATGATCTGGCAATTTACGATTCGCCTGAAAGGCGTCGACGTCATGACTGACGAACTGATCGAGACGCTGTTCGCCGCCGGCTGCACGGATGGCACGCCTGCAAGTTCGAATGGGTCAGCCTGGATCGGATTCGATCGCGACGCCGACACCTTGGACGCCGCCATTCGCTCCGCCGTGGACGATGTGCGCCGGGCCGGCTGCGACATTGAGCGTGTTGAGATAGAACACGAAGAACTGAGCCAATGGCAGACCGCGTAAAGCCAGCGGCGGTCCGCGTCACGCAAACGCTTCCAAGGCGTACTTCTTCACATACTCAAACGGCAACGTTCCATAGCCCGCGCCCGCTTGGCTATTCGTGGCCCAAGTCTTGCCCCAAGAATTGCGGAAGATCAGCCTGCCGCCTCCGGGCGCGGCGGCGTCGAGCAGATAGCCGACCAGGCAAATGGCATCGAAGGAAATTCGCAACGAAGCGGCGCGGGCGTCGGAGGCCCGATTCTCCCGCTCCACGTTCTCGAAGATGGCGTCGGTCTGGCGCACCTTCTTGAGCGGCTTGGCCTTCTGGACCCGTCGCAGCTTGAACCCCAGCCGGTTGAGAATCTCCCCGATCGTGT
>JBGTKH010000528.1:0-2198 GCA_041744735.1 Pirellulaceae bacterium
TTCCGAGATCACAGCGTGCCTTTAGTGCTCGGCACGCCGGTCATGCGCGGGTCGGGTTCGACGGCCATGCGCAGGGCGCGGGCGGCGCTTTTGAAGATGGCTTCGCTGATGTGGTGGCTGTTGCGGCCGTGGTGTAGCACGATGTGCAGGTTGCACAGCGCGTTGGCGGCGGTGGCTTGCCAGAAGTCTTCGACCAGTTCGCTGTCGAATTCGCCGATCTTCGCCGACGGGATCGGGGCGTTGAAGACCAGATAGTAACGGCCGCTGAGATCGATGGCCGTCGTGACCAGCGTCTCTTCCATTGGCAGCGTGAAGTGGCCGTAGCGGCGAATGCCCTGCTTGTCGCCCAGCGCCTGCTTGATCGCTTGGCCAAAGCAAATGCCGACGTCTTCGACCGTGTGATGCTGGTCGACCTGCAGGTCCCCCTTGGCTTCCACCTGCAAATCAAAACCAGCGTGTTTCGCCAGCAGTGTCAGCATGTGGTCGAAGAAGCCGACGCCCGTTTGAATCTGCGACTGGCCCCTGCCGTCGAGGTTCAACTCCAATTGAATGTCTGTTTCCGCCGTGCGGCGCTGGATCTTTGCGGTTCGGGACATGTCAGGACCTATATGTAGTGAACGGGGTCGGGAGTCCTTTTTGTGCGGCTCCGTTCGCACGACGCTTTACCAATCGAACATGCCGCACGAAAAAGACCCCGACCCCTTTGTTGTTCTCACATCATCGACTTCAACAAACTCAAGCAGGCGTCGATTTGTTCGTCGGTGCCCACGCTGATCCGCAGGCCGTCGCCCCACTTGGGATAATTCATGTATCGGACCAGCACGCGGTTGCCTTTCAGTTGCTCGTAGAGCGGTTGTACCGGCTGCGACGCATGCGTGCACCAGACAAAGTTGGCTTGCGACGGCGTGACGTCGAAGCCCAACTCGCGCATACCGGCTTCGAGCCGCCCTCGCGTGGCCACGATTTTCGCGCGGTTGTCGGCCAGCCACCGCTGGTCGTCGATAGCTGCGGTTGCGCCGGCGATCGAAAGTGCGTCGCAGTTGTACGAATCTTTGACCTTGCGGAACTGCTGGATCAGATGCGGCTGAGCGACGAGAAAGCCGATTCGCAGCCCGGCCAAGGCGTACGATTTACTGAAGCTGCGCGAGACCATAATCCTCTCGTTTTGTGCCACGAGGTCGATGCAGTTCGTGTCCGCGAAATCCACGTACGCTTCGTCGACCAATAGCGGGCAAGGCAGTTGCTGGGCCAACACCAAAATCCGTTCGCGCGACACCAGCGTTCCGCTGGGGCTGTTGGGATTCGGCAAGAAGACCAGTTGCAACTCGTCGCTGGCCAGCGCGAACTCGTCGGGCAACGTCCAATCTTTGCGGAACAGCACCTCTTCGGCCTCCGCGCCTTGAATGTGAGCCAGCGTCTCATACAGGATGTAGCTGGGATAAGGCAGCCGCAGCCATTGCCGCTGGCCGACCAGTGCCCGCGTCACGATCGTCAAAATGTCATCGCTGCCGTTGCCGCATAGAATCCAATCCGGATCGACGCCGAAGATTTCAGACGCCCGCCTGCGAAACGCCGTGGCCAGCGGGTCCGGATATTTTCCCAGTCCCTGCCGCAGCACTTCCTCGATCGCGCGCACCACGGCCGGCGAAGGCGGATACGGATTTTCATTCGTGTTCAGCTTGATGAACTTGCCGGCCTGCGGCTGCTCGCCCGGCACGTAGCCAGCCATCGCTTCGATTTCAGGACGAAAGTACGACATGCAGTGGCCTGGACGAATTAGAGCAGTTTAAGAAATTCTTCGATTGTCCAGCCGGCCATGCGAATAATCGACCGCAATGTGCCGGGCTTCAAGTCGCGATTGTGATAGGGTAAAGGCACAATTCGCGAGCCGTCCGTGTAAATCCGATGCTTCTTTCGATTCGTAACCCGATGAAATCCGTTGCGTTCCAAGACGCGAATCACCTCCGCTGGCTTGAGCGACGGAAGCCGGCTCCTCATACTGTAACCTCGAGCTGTTCGGTAGCCACTTCCTCAGGAATCGGCCTGCCAAGCTCCTTCGCTGCCTCGATGTAGCCTTCGATCGCGTCGCGAGCCATCTCTTTGGCTTCATCCAACGTCTCGCCTTCTGTTGTGATCTCCAAGGCCGGTATGTGAGCGTAATAACCACCATCTTCGGCAAGATCGGAAGAGCACACGTA
>JBGTKH010000529.1:0-9424 GCA_041744735.1 Pirellulaceae bacterium
CACTGATCGTCAAACTATCGTAGTCGGTTGCAATGTCCGGGTCGTCGAACGATGCGGACACGTCCAACACAGTCGGCGGCGCGCACTCGTTAACCGTGACATCCGAGATGGGCTGAATCAGAATTGGCGCATCATTGATCGAATTGACCGTCAGTTGAAATGTGCTCTCCACGAACTCGCCCGCTTGATCGGTGGCTCGGATTGTGACGTTGACTGCGCCATGCTGATCGGGCAGCGGGCTGAGCGTCAGTGTCGTTCCCTCAACAACCGCCGACGCCACCGCGGGGTTGTCGTTGTCCTGCACGCTCAGCGTCAGGCTGTCGTCATCGGCCAGGTCGTCGTCGTCAAAGACGCGAACCGACATAAAAAGCAACGCAAGAAACCGGCAGCAATGCCGGAAGAGTTTCGCATCACGGCACCGCGGCCCGCGGATAGCTCGCACGGTGATCGCGCACCTCTCTCCAAAGGGTTAATTGCGATTCCCGTTCGTGACCGGTCACACGGCGCCGCAGGGCAGGTAGTTGGACAGCGCACCTTGTCCACTGGATAACGCAAATCGCCCGAATTCTCACGAATCCGGCTACGGAGTGCCAAGGCAAATCGCCCGAATTCTCACGAATCCGGCTACGGAGTGCCAAGGTGCGCTGTCCAAGTAGATGAGTTGCGAGTTTAGGGCGGGCTGAAGTTTTGCAACTTCAGCTACGGTTTTGAAACACCCGGCGATAGTCTCGAAAATTATCCGCTGCGTTCAACTTGATCGGCGTCGCTGAGATCGGCGGGGTCTGTGGCCGCCGCGCGTTTGGGCCTGGCGGTGGTGCCGGGGACGACGAGGGGGATGGGGGAGTTTTCTTCGATGATTATCCGCAGTTCGTCGGAGTCGACGGATTCGACTTCGATTAAGCGTTCGGTCAGGGCGATCAGGGCGTCGCGGCGGACATCGAGAATGTGGCGGACCTTTTCGATGGACTCGTCGATGATGCGGCGCACTTCTTGATCGATCTCGCGGGCGGTCTGTTCGCTGTAGCTGCGGACATGATCGTCCATGCCGGAGACGGCCAGGAACGGCGAGCGTTGGCTTTCGCGGTAGTTCACTCGGCCCAAGCGGCTCATGCCGTATTGCATGACCATGCTGCGAGACATGTCGGTCGCGCGTTCCAGATCGTTCGACGCGCCGGTGGAGATGTCGTTGTAGATAATCTCCTCGGCGATCGTGCCGGCCAGCAGTACTTGGATGCGGCTTTCCAGTTCGGCCTGCGTCATCAGATAGCGATCGCCTTCGGGCCGCTG
The DNA here is from genome assembly GCA_041744735.1 of Pirellulaceae bacterium. Classification (GTDB taxonomy): domain Bacteria; phylum Planctomycetota; class Planctomycetia; order Pirellulales; family Pirellulaceae; genus JBGTKH01. The sequence continues at coordinate 1,288 of JBGTKH010000529.1, forward strand.
CATCGTGTAGCCGAGCGCCGCCAGACCGCGCGGAATGATCGAGACTTTGTGCACGGGGTCGGTGTTCGGCAGGCTGTACGCGACCAGCGCGTGGCCGCTTTCGTGATAGGCGACGCGGCGCTTTTCTTCTTCGTTCATCACCCGCTGTTTCTTTTCCAGGCCGGCGGTGACTCGCTCGACGCCCTCGTTGAACTCCTTCATGCCAACGGCGTTCTTTTCGGCGCGGGCGGCCAACAGCGCGGCTTCGTTAACCAAATTGGCCAAATCTGCGCCGACCGAGCCGGGCGTGATGGCCGCGACGTGCCGCAGGTCGACCGTCGGATCGAGCTTCACGGATTTGACGTGCACTTTCAGGATCGCTTCGCGGCCTCGGACATCGGGGCGATCGACCAGCACGTGACGGTCGAAGCGGCCGGGCCGTAGCAGCGCTTGGTCGAGCGTCTCGGGGCGGTTGGTTGCGCCCATCACGATCACGCCAGCGTTGGAATCGAAGCCGTCCATTTGCACCAGCAGGGCGTTGAGCGTTTGTTCGCGTTCGTCGTGACCGCCGACGAGGCTGCCGCCACGACTCTTGCCCAGCGCGTCCAACTCGTCGATGAAAATGATGCACGGCGCCTTGGCTTCCGCTTGTTGAAACATGTCGCGCACGCGAGCCGCGCCGACGCCCACGAACATCTCGACGAAGTCGCTGCCCGAGAGGCTGAAGAACGGCACGCTCGCTTCGCCCGCGATGGCTTTGGCCAGCAGCGTCTTACCCGTGCCCGGCGGGCCGACCAACAGCACGCCCTTGGGAATGCGGCCGCCCAGCCGCTGATATTTTTCCGGAGCCCGCAGGAAGTCGACGACCTCGCGAACTTCCTCGACCGCTTCGTCGATGCCGGCCACGTCGTCGAACGTAACGCCCAGATCCTCTTGTGCGTAAAGCTTGCCGCGGCTGCGCCCGAATTGCATCGGCGATCCCGCGCCGCCCAGCCGCCGCATCATCAATACAAACAGCAGCACGAACATTCCGGTCACGATCAACAGCGGGCCGTACGCTCGCCAGATACTGGGTTCGGACTCAAACCGCCAGTCGATGCCGTTAGCCGTCAGCTTGGCGGAGATGTCTTTGTCGACCTCGCCCGAACTGGCGCTCCACGTGCGGAACTGCACGTCCGTGTCTTTCTGCGTTTTGCCATCCGAGCCCAGCGGTTCCAGAATCTCGCGGTCCACGCGGCCCACGATGCGTGTCGTGCCGACCTCGACACTTCGCAGATTGCTAAAGCGGATCTTCTTGGGCGACGTGCCGCTGGTTTCGACGACGATCGAGCCGTCTTTGCCCGCTTCGACCAGCCGCTCGAAATCCGGGTAGGCGATCTCCTGAAAATGATTCGTGATCACCCAGGTGGCGACCAGCAGCATCGACACGACGCCGATCACGGCGTACCAAATGAGATTCTGGCCTCCCGACGAACCTTTTCCATCTTGTTTGCGGCCGGAACCGTGATCTTGATTCATGCTTCATTTTTTCCTCTATCTGCTGGCTGATGGTGGCGGACAAGATTGTGACGCCATGCTAAACTTTATGGTTCCATTATACAACGACTCGGACAATTCCAACCGCAACGGGCACTTGGATCGCGTCGATGACGTGAAGGCAATCCGGCTTGTCGGGCTGGGGCGGCGGGCCTAGAATGCTGGGCTGAACGGAAGTCTATACGGAAATATACCTTATCGCTCGTCGCTCCGCCGCCGACAACGCCACTCGATGACCCACCGCCCCCGCAACGTCGCGATCCTCGGTTCGACCGGTAGTATCGGACGCAGCACGTTGGAGGTGATCGACGCGTCAAACGGGCGGCTGCGAGTTGCGGCGCTTTCGGCCAATGCGAGTCTCAAACAGCTTTTAGGGCAAGCACTCAACGTGCGGCCGCGATGGGTCGTCGCGACCAATTGCGATCAAGCGGCGCGATTCGACTGGTCGTCGCTCTCCACAGAGACAAAGTTATTGACTGGGCCCGATGCGTTGGAGCGAATCGTCACTGAACCAGACATCGATGTGGTCGTGGCCGCAATCGTCGGCAGTGCGGGACTGCGAGGCACTTGGGCGGCGCTTGACGCGGGCAAGACCGTCGCATTGGCCAACAAAGAAACGCTCGTGGTCGCCGGCCCGTTGGCAATGCGGTTAGCTGCGCAGCGAGGCGCGACGATTTTGCCGGTCGACAGCGAACATAGTGCGGTGTTTCAGGCGCTGCAAGCCGGTCGCCGCGAAGACGTTAAACGAATCATTCTGACGGCCAGTGGCGGGCCGTTTCGCTGCCATACGCGCGAGCAGCTTGAACAGGTTACGGTCGACGACGCTCTGGCTCATCCCACGTGGGACATGGGCCCGAAGATCACGATCGATTCGGCCACGATGATGAACAAGGCGTTGGAGATTATCGAGGCCCGCTGGTTGTTCGATCTGCCTCCCGAGCGGATCGATGTTGTCGTGCACCCTCAATCGATCGTGCATTCGATGGTAGAATACAACGACGGTTCGGTGCTGGCGCAGATGAGCCCGCCCGATATGAAGTTGCCGATTCAGTACGCGCTGTCCTATCCAGAACGATGGGAAGGGCCGGCCGCGAAATTGGATTTGACGGAGTCGTTGCGGCTGGATTTCGAGCCGCCGGACTTGGATCGATTCCCCGCGCTTCAGTTGGGCTACGAAGTGGCTCGCGCCGGAGGCACGACGGGGGCTGTGCTGAACGCGGCCAACGAAGCGGCCGTCGCGGGCTTTTTGGAAGGACAACTGACGTTCTCGGAAATCGTGCCGGCGTGCCGCGCGACTCTGGACAGTCACAACTATGACCCCAACCCGACGCTGGACGATTTGATCCGGCTCGACACTTGGGCTCGCAAGGAGATTACACGGTGGGTTTGTACTTGATTGCGGCGTCGTCAACACTCCAGTGGTGGCTGGAACCGGGCAATTGGCTGGCCATGTTTTTGGTCGCCGTCGGCTTGGGCACGGTGATTTTTGTGCACGAGTTGGGACACTTTCTAGTCGCCAAGGCGTGCGGCGTGAAGTGCGAGAAGTTTTACGTCGGCTTCGATTTCTTCGACATCAAGCTGTTTGGCTACGTGATCGTGCCGCGCTCGCTGGTCAAATTCCAGTGGGGAGAGACGGAATACGGCATCGGCAACATTCCGCTGGGCGGTTACGTGAAGATGCTCGGCCAGGACGACAATCCGGCTCCGTCGAAGCAAGCCGAAGAGATGGAGCGGATCAAGGTCCGCAAAGAGGGCGCCGCGGAGCAGGACGAACAATCGTTTGAACTCGACCCACGCAGCTATCTAGCCAAGAGCGTACCACGGCGAATGGCCATCATTTCGGCCGGCGTAATTATGAATCTGATCTTCGCCGTGATTTTCGCCACGATCGCCTTTCGGCTTGGCGTCGCGAACACGCCCTGCGTTGTCGGCGGCACGATACCCGGCGGGCCGGCTTGGGAGATCGGCCTTGAACCCGGCGACAAGATCGTGCAGATCGGGCGCGACGGCAAGCGGCGCGATCACTTGCGGTTCCGCGACGATTTGGTGAACGCCGTGGTTCTAAACGGCGGCGAACAAGATCTCGATGTGCTCGTCCGCCGCGCTGATGGTCACGACAAATGGATGGCCATTCGGCCGCGAAATGACTTGGCGAGCGGTTACGCCACGATTGGCCTCTCGCCCGCCGCGTCAACACAGCTCAGCGAAACGATACCGGTGGTTGATCGTTTTCCCGCCTCGCTGGCGAAGCCGGCTTTCAAAGGCGGCGATGTGATCGTTGCGGTCGGCGGCGAATCGCTGGGCGATGACGAAGAGTTGCGGTACGCCAAATTGAAGAGCATCTTGTTACTGCGCGCGGCTGACAGACTAACGTTCACGGTCCAGCGCGCCGGCGACTCGGAAGGTCAGCCGCAACAGCAAGTCGATATCGAGGTCCAACCCAATCCGGCCCGTGAACTAGGGATCGTGATGAAGATCGGCAAGATCACCGCGATCCAGAAAGATTCACCTGCAGCGAAGTCTGGTATCCAAGTTGGCGACGTCATTGAACAGGTCAGCGGCGAACCGGTTGGCGATCCGATGACGTTGACCGACCGTCTGCGGCGTTTGATCGGGCAATCGGTCGCAATCACAGTCACGCGAGGCGACGAATCCCATACGCTGAACGTCGTGCCGCAGGTGCCTCAGACCACCACGGGGCAGATTCAGGATGGCGCGCCGATGTCGTCCGAGGAAATTGGTATTGCCTACGAAGTGCTCAATCGTGTGCACGACGTCGTAGCGAACAGCCCGGCGGCAAGCCAGGACCTGCGTGCCGGAGACGAGATTGTCAAAGTAGAATTCGTGGCCGCCGGTCCGGAGCAGAAAGAAATTGAGGAGCAGCAACTGCACTTCAACAACGAGCCGATTGAACTGGACGACGAGCATCTGAATTGGCCGTTGATCAACACGCGGCTGCAAATGAGTCTGCCGGACACAAAGCTGAAAATCACCTTCCGACGCGGCAAGGAACCTCAGACAGTCGAACTGCAATCGGTGGCCTCAACCGAGTTCTTCTATCCCAATCGCGGCCTGCTGCTCTCTTCGCTGCAACAGGAATTCCAAGCCGAGTCGTGGGGCGAAGCACTCGCTCTAGGCGGACGGCAGACGTGGGAAGACTCGCTGAAGATTGTCGTTTTCTTGCGAAAGCTGGTCACGCGCAAATTGGCGGTCACGGGTCTGGGCGGTCCGGGAACCATCGCGGTGGTCGCCACGGCCGAAGCGGCGGAAAGTCCGACGCGGCTGCTGATGTTTCTGACGTTGCTCAGCGCCAATCTGGCGGTCGTCAACTTCCTTCCCATACCGGTCTTGGACGGCGGGCACATGATGTTCCTGGCGTGGGAAGGAATTCGCGGCAAGCCGCCCAGTGAAAAATGGCAGGTCGGCTTGACGCTCGCCGGTTTCGCGTTCGTCCTTAGCCTGATGCTGTTCGTGATCGGTTTGGACGTGGTACGCTTGTCGGGGCTGGGCGGGTAGCGCATACGTAGCAGAAGTCGTGAGACATCTGCACTCTCACGAGTCATGAGACATCTGAACTCTCACGAGTTCAGCTACACGATTCTAAGTTTCCCCATGCTTTCTCAAGTCCGCGCGGTGCTGTTGGATGCGGTGGGAACACTGATGCGTCCCGAGCCGCCGGTGGCTGTCGCGTATCACGCGGCCGGGCGGCGATTTGGCTCGCGATTATCGCAGCAGGAAATCGCGGAACGATTTCAGATCGCCTTCAACAAGCAAGAGGCATCAGATTGCCGGTTGTTGGATGCCCCAGCGAAAGCATGCGCGGCGAATGACTCGCCCTTCGTCCGCCGAGCGACCGATGAGCAGCACGAGCGGCGGCGTTGGCAATGTATCGTGGCCGATGTGTTTCACGACGTCGAAGATGCCGGCGGCGAATTGTTCGAAGTGCTGTGGAACCACTTTGCACAGAGCAAACACTGGTCGCTATTTGACGACGTTGCGAGCACGTGGCGCGACTTGCAGCGACGCGGACTGACGATCGGCATCGCCTCGAATTTCGATCAGCGGCTGGTCAACATCTGCTGCGAGATGGAACCGCTCAACCACTGCCGACACATCTTCTGGTCGGCCGATATCGGCTATCCAAAACCTCGGCGGGAGTTTTTTCATACCGTGGCACAGCGGCTCGAACTCACTCCAGAACAAATCCTGCTGGTCGGCGACAGCCGCGAGAACGATTACCTCGGCGCCCAAGCCGCAGGCTGGCACGCGCTGTTGCTGGACCGCGCGAGCGGCCAGTCGCACGATGGCACCATCTCGTCGCTTACTTCACTGTGCAGCATGCTAGCATCATGAGTTCGGTTTCGTGGCGTAAGCTTCCAGCGTGCGTTTATTCGTGGAATCGAAATGGCAAGCAGGATGCTTACTCCACTTTCTAGCTCTGACAAGGAGCTCGTGCTGCCGCGAGCGCTATTGTTTCAAACCTCGCCTCTGAGGTAGGATGCCACGCACGCTAGCCCGCCACGGATCAGCGCTGGGCTGCACTTGCACATCTCTCTCCAGGGAAAGGATTCCTGTCGATGAGCATCTCTCTTCGTGACTTGGCGTATTTGGTCCAAGGCCAATTGTATGGCGATGAAAACCTTCAGATCACGGGCGCGGCGACGATCCGTGATGCGGGGCCCAGTGAAGTGACGCTGGCCGATGATCCCAAGCTGGCTCGGCGGCTGGCGGATTGTCCGGCGGCGGCAGTGCTGGTGCCGGCCGGATTCGAACCTGCCGGCAAGGCGTATATCACGGTTGACAACGTGCCCGCGGCGTTTGCCAAAATCGTTCAACACTTTCGTCCGCCGCGCCGGCAAACGCGAATCGGGATCAGCCCTGCGGCGCACGTGAGTCCGTTGGCCAAGATCGGACCGGATGTCGACATTCACCCGCTGGCCACGATTGGCGAGGACGTTGAAATCGGCGCTGGCTGCACCATTCACTCCGGTGCGCGGATCATGGCCGGCTGCCGTCTCGGTAACAACGTGACGCTGTTCCCCAACGCCGTGTTGTACGAAGACACACTCGTCGGTGATCGCGTGATCATTCATTCCGGCGCGATCATTGGCGCGTACGGGTTTGGTTATCACACCGTCGATGGCCGGCATCAACTGTCGGCTCAGTTGGGCTATGTTGAAATCGGTGCGGACGTGGAAGTTGGTGCCTGCGCCACGATTGACCGCGGAACGTACGGCAAAACATTCGTCGGCGAAGGGACGAAGATCGACAACCACGTGCAGATCGCCCACAACTGCCGCATCGGCAAACACAATATCCTCTGCGCTCATGGGGGCATTGCCGGAAGTGTCACGACAGGCAATTACGTCGTGATGGCGGGACAGGTGGGCGTGAAAGAACACTCGCAAATCGGCGACCAAGCGCGCCTGGGGGCCAAGGCGGGTGTCATCCAAGACATCCCCGCCCGCACCGCCTGGGTGGGTATTCCCGCCACGCCCGAGCGCGAGCAGATGATCAAGCAGGCCGCGTTGTCTCGGCTACCCGAGATGCGCAAGGAACTCAAGTCGCTGCAACGAGCCGTCGAGGAGCTGACTCGTGGCATCGCTCCCGCGCCGAAGCAGGATGCCGCGTAATCGCAACTAGTGCGTTGTCAAGTCTTAATTTTCGGGTAGAGTCGCCTGAGTTTTACTCGTGCGTTTTCGATTTTGAACTGCCAATCGACTCCGCGTTGTTTTCGGCAACCCGAATATTTAGACTGGACAGGGCACTAGTGGTCTGTTAACGATGAATTTAAGGGTTGCTGATTTCGTGGCGTAAGCTTCCAGCTTGCGATTGCAAGGTGAATCAACGGCAAGCAGGATGCTTACCCCACTTTTCATCTTTGACAAAGCATTAGCGAATGAGGAGAGTTCGTCGTGAACAATGGTTATGGCCATGAGACCAATCCTCGCAAGATCGGATTGCTTGCCGGTTGGAGCCGCTTTCCGATCGTCGTGGCCGAGGCGCTCAAGCAACAAGGCTATAACGTCTCTTGTTTGGGGCTCAAAGATCACACCGATCCGGTGCTTCGCCAAATCTGTGACGACTATCATGAGGTTGGCCTGGGCAAGTTGGGCGCGGCGATTCGCTACTTTCGGCGGCGCGGCATCACGACCGCCACGATGGCCGGCAAGATTCACAAAGTCCGTCTGTTCGACCGGAATTTCATTTTGAAGCACTTCCCCGACTGGCGCGGGTTGCGCGCGTTCTTCCCGCACTTCGCCAGCGGCAAGAAAGATCGCAAGGACGACTCGCTGTTGGGAACGATTGTCGAAGCATTCGCCGAAGATGGAATTGTGTTTTCCCCAGCCACCGATTTTGCTCCGGAGTTGCTCGTGAAATTTGGAACGCTAACTCGCCGCCGCCTGTCCGGCGCCGAACAAAAAGACATTCAATTCGGCTGGCAGATCGCCAAAGAAATCGGCCGATTGGACATTGGCCAAAGCGTGGCCGTCAAACGGCAGGCCGTGATGGCGGTGGAAGCCGTGGAAGGCACTGACGCCTGCATCCGCCGCGCCGGCCAACTGTGCGCATCGGGCGAATTCACGGTCGTCAAAGTCGCCAAGCCGCAACAGGACATGCG
>JBGTKH010000530.1:0-3594 GCA_041744735.1 Pirellulaceae bacterium
CCGGTTGGCGATTTATTGGAACACTGAGTTCAAACAAACTGCGGCGCGGATTCGCCTCGCGGAGCGAGTACGCCACGATGGGTCTAACCCCACTTCGGAAACACATCCGCCTCGACGCGATACCCATCCGCCAGCGTATTCGTCGTATTGAACAGCGCCACGATCGCCAGGATCTCCCCCAGCAACTGCGGATCAACACCCGTCTTCCCAAGTGCCGCCGTGTGCGACTGCACGCAGTATTCGCAGCCATTCGTCGCCGAGACCGCGAGCGCAATGATCTCCCGCGTGCGAGCATCCAGCGGGCTTTCGCGGCCGAAGGCTTCCGGATGCATCAGGAACTTCAGCCGCTGCCAGATCTGCTCGAGCTGATCGGGATTCGTCGCCAGCACCCGCCAGAAGTTCGGCACGAAGTCGATCTTCTTCGTCCTTTTGATATCGTCAAAAATCTCGCGGACCTTGCCGGTCGCGGTAGCGTCGTCGACGAGCGAAACGGTGGCAGGCATGAGGGTCTCCATGTAGGCCAGAACAAGCTCCGAAGAAAACTCTCAACTACAAGCGAACATCGCCGGAGCGTAGTTCCGGCAGCGCGGCGTCCTTATCGTCTGTGCCGGAACTACGCGACGCGCGACACGGGTCAAAACTTCGAGCCGTCTTTGGCGTCGCTTGTTCCGGCCTACAAAAAAAGCCGCGACTTGCGCCGCGGCTTTGAATAACAATATCGTTCGCGAAGAAAACTAACGCTTCGAGAACTGCGTCCCGCGGCGGGCGCCACGCAGACCGTACTTCTTGCGTTCCTTCATGCGGCTGTCCCGCGTGAGGAAGCCGTTGCCGCGGAAGTGAGCAAACGTGTTCGAATCGTAGGCCACGAGGGCCCGCGCGATTCCCAGGCGAGCCGCCCCTGCCTGTCCCGACACACCGCCACCCGTGCAACGAATGTCAACGTCAACGTCTTCGCGATGGCTGACCGCTTCGAGCGATTCGACAACCTGCTGACGTTCCTTCTCGACCGTGAAGTAATCCTTCAGCTCCTTGCCATTGACCGTGATCTTCCCCGCCCCGGCGCGAATCCGCACGCGAGCGATCGCCGACTTGCGGCGGCCGGTTCCCAGGGAATCTCCAGTGGCTGCATCCTTTTTGACTTGCATCGGACGTTCTTCAGTTTGTGTTTGTGACTTGATTTGTGAAATGCGTCGAGGGGTACTACCCTCACCCTAGCCCTCTCCCAGAGGGAGAGGGGATTAAACCGCCAACTCTTTCGCTACCGGCTGCTGCGACGTGTGCGGATGATTCGGGCCGGCATAAACTTTCAGCCGGGCGAGCATCTGCGTCGCGAGCTTGTTCTTGGGAAGCATGCGGCGGACGGCTTCTTTCAAAATGCGTTCCGGGTGCCGTTCGAGGCGACGCATCGCGGGGACAACCCGCTGACGGGTGTAACCGGTGAAGTGGGCGTACGTCTTCTGCTGCCACTTCTTGCCGCTGAACGTCACCTTCTCGCAATTGATGACGACGACGCTATCGCCCGTCAGCACGTGCGGGGTGTACGAGGGGCGGTGCTTGCCCATGAGGATCATGGCGATCTCGCTCGCGAGCCGGCCGACGACCTTGTTGCTGGCGTCCACGAGAATCCACTTGTCAACGACTTCGCCCGGCTTGGCGACGTAAGTTCTGGTACCTGCCACAGTTGCGTTCTCCGCGCTGCCCGCCGGCAATCCCGGCGACCTGAGTCGAAACGCGTAATTTACAGGAGAAATCGAAAGCGGACAAGTGGCGGAAGGGGCCTTTTGGATATGGAATGCTCCGACCTGTCGGAGCTTTTGGAATTTAGGAGGAACGGTACACAGCCGCCCTTCATCCGAAAGATCCAAAGCGGCGACCAGTCGCCGCAGTCCATATCCAAAAGCTGTTGGCCTCCCGACGCGCGCGGCGCAAATGCGCGCCGCGGGACTTCAATAGATTCACTGCTTGCTAGATGGCGGAGATGGTCTCGCCCCTTTGCGGGCCATTAACCTTGTCCCTCTTCTTTTTGTCGCCGATCAGATGGGCAAAGAACCAATCCAGCCCCTGTCCACCTTGCAAGTGATCGCTGTCCTGGTCGTCGTGAATCGTTTCGGCAGTCAGATGGTAAGAAAACGATTCACTTTGCAGCGTTGCAATCCGGTCGGAATAGTTGTCCGTCGAATTCCATTCCAGCAAAATCGCCGCAAGCGCCGCCTCGTTGGAATCGTAATCCGTCGTGCCTCCGATCAAGATGTCCTCGCCCTTGCCCGCGTGCAGATGGTCACTGTCGTCGCCGCCGATAAGCACATCGCGGCCCGTTCCGGCATGCAGGTGATCGTCGCCCGTGCCACCCAAGAGAAGGTTCTGCCCTCCTCCGCCGTGCAGGTGATCGTCGCCGCTGTCTCCATAGAGCCAGGCAGTCGTCGCAAGGCAATCGTCGATGCGGATATGATCTTTGCCGGCCAACCCGTGGACGACAATTCGGCTGAACGGGCCACCGAAGTCCTGCTCGAAGCGGACTCCACGGCTCATGATTTCCACCTCGTAACTGCCGTCGCTGTTGCGCTCGACTTCGATGTGGTCGTCCTGGCTGGTGCCAAAGACGAACAACGCCGACTGTCCAGGATGAAGCGGATCCGCGCCCACGAACACCACGGGCTGACCATTCGCCGAATTGACGTTGATCGAGACTACGGCCGCGTCGCTGGTGAGCGCCGGCGAAGCGCCCTCGCCGGTATCGGTGACCGTGTAGCTAAAGCTGTCCGGCCCGCTGAAACCAATGGCCGGGGTATACACCACCTCGCCCCCGTTGACCGCCAGCGAGCCATGCTGCGGCTGCACGGTGATGGCGAAGGTGAGACTCGCTGCGGGTGTTTCCACATCGGAGCCGCTGAGCGAAATGCCGACCGGCACGTTCTCGCTGGTCGTAACCGACTTGGCGTCGGCAGTCGGTTGGTCGTTGACAGCTGCCACAGCGATATTGACCGTGCCGGTCGCGGTAGCGCCGTTCCCATCGGTAATCGTGTACGTGAAACTGTCGCCGCCGTTGAAATTGAGCGCCGGAGTGTAGGTAAAGCTGCCAGCGCCGTTATTGACCAGTTCTCCATCGCCCGTGACCGTGAAGCCGACGATGGTCAGCGTGTCGCCGTCGGCATCGCTGTCGTTGGCGAAAACGTTGAACGTGACGGCGGTGTCCTCGGCCGTCGCCACTTGGTCCGTGCCCGCTACCGGAAATCGATTGTTGATGGTGCCAGGCGAACCAATCTCGCTCGCATCGTTCGCGGCCACGAACGCGCCGTTGACTCCCACGGAGCTGAACAGCGTGATCGTCGAGTTGTTCAAGGCGGCTGCGTTGTCGAACGTCGTAAACGGTCCGACGGGCGAAGTGCCGAAGATCACGCTGGCTTGCAGCACGCCGGTGCTGTTGTAGAGGTTGACGGCATCGCCGCCCGTGCTCAGGCCAACGCCGCCACCGGTGTAGTTGCCGATCTGCAAACCGGCCGGCGCGTGCCCGCCGAACCAGGTCGCCAGGAAGGTGGCGCTCACTCCGGCGAGGTTACTGGTTTCCAGGAAGATTACTGACTCGCCGGAGGCGAT
>JBGTKH010000531.1:0-4484 GCA_041744735.1 Pirellulaceae bacterium
TCAATTTGCGGTAGCGTTCGCCGGAAAGTACGTTGCCGGACGACTCGAGCAAGCGTTTTTGTGAAACCGCGAAAACAAGTCTCTGCTTTGGGACTTTCTGGCTTTGCTTCCAAGTCTCCATCGCCTTCAATGCTTCCGGCAGCATGCTTCCTTCAACCGGCCGCCGCTGCGCGCCAAGATCGAAGCCGTCATTCTCGATCTTCACGAATAGCACGTCGTCAGTCCGCTTGGCCAGATTGCGGTCGAGGAACAGGATGCTGGTCTTTACGCCCGAATACGGGTTGAACACGCCGGCGGGCAGCGAGACGACGGCCCAGAGATAGTTTTCCACCAGCATCCGGCGCAGGTTTTTGTAAGCGTTCTGGCTCTGGAAGATGATCCCTTCGGGCACGATGATGCCGGCGCGGCCGCTGGGGTTGAGGTGCTCGGCGATGTAGTCCACGAACAGCACTTCGCTGCGCTTGGCGGGAATCGAGAACCGGTTGTGCGGCCGAATGCCGCCCTTGGGAGTCATGAACGGCGGATTGGCCATGATCACGTCGAAGCGTTCGTCCCAGCGCTCCTCGCTGGTCAGCGTGTCGTACTCGTGGATTACCGGGCTGGGAAAACCGTGCAGGTACAGATTCACGCGCGACAGGCGGACCATGTCCGGCGCGATGTCGTAGCCGCAGAAGTTGGTCATCAGCCGGGCGCGTTCGTCGGGAGTCAATTCACTTTTGATTTTTGATTTATGATTCCCGATTGACGAGTGGAGGATGTGTTTATAGGCGGAGATGAGAAAGCCCGCGGTGCCGCAGGCGGGGTCGAGGACGCTTTCGTGCTTCTGCGGATCGACGACGGCGACGATGAAATCGATGATGTGCCGCGGCGTGCGGAACTGTCCGGCGTTGCCCTGCGTGCCGAGGACACTGAGCAGATATTCGTAGGCGTCGCCCAGCCGTTCGCTGTGCTCGTAGGTGAAGCTGTTGATTTCCTTGAGGAACAGGTTGAGCGTTTCGGGGTCGCGGTACGGCAGGAAGACGCCCTTGAAAATGTCGCGGAAAAGCTGCGGGATGTTCTTGTTCTCGTTCATCTTCTCGATGCCTTCGGCATAGAGCAGCAGACGTTCGTGGCCGCCGTAGCGTTTGTCGAGCAGTTGCGCCCAGCGGTATTTTTTGAACTGGCCCTTGAAGAACGACGCCTTGCCACCCAGCTCCTCAGACTGGCGGTCCATGTCGTCCATGAACTTGTAGATCAGGGCGATCGTGATCTGCTCGACTTGCGATTTCGGATCGGGCACTTTGCCGACCAGGATGTCGCGCGCGGAGTCGATGCGGGCTTTGGTTGCAGCGTCCAGCATTACCAACCTCGGAAAATGGCCACAAAAGGCACAGGAGTCACAGAATGAGTTTCTTGAATTGGATTTTTGGGGAGCCAATCCTATGCCGCGAACTGGTTCAGCGAGACGTAGTCCTTGACGTATTCGGTGATCACATCCCGCCAGTGGTTGAGGGCGCGGACGTCGGCTAATGAAACCTTGGGGTTGTCCGCCAAGCGGCCGAATTCGCGTGCGTCGACAATCGCGCGGACACCGCCGTCGGTCACGTAGGCCTTAAAAAACTGACGGATCACGGGCATGTGCGCGGCATCGGGTTTGTGGATGGAAACGAATTTCGCGAGTTCCTCTTCCAGCAATTCGTCCTTGCTTTTGAAGCAGTCAATCTCGCCAAAGGCTTTGGCCAGGATTTCGCGGAGCGTGATCCGGCGGTCCGCCTGAACTGCCTTGCGAAGTTTCTCGAGGTTATAGAAGTCCTCGGGTTTATTGAATAGCTCCGCCACGACGATTGCTGCCGCCCCCTGGACGTCGCCACGATCGTATCGCTCGCGCACTTCGGGCGTGGCCTTGACCTTGTCCTCGAACTTCTCGAAGAACTTGCGGTCAATCTTCATGCCGTACGCGGGCACGGCATACTCGACCTGTGATTTGAGCGGGTCGAGGTCAACGTTCGTGTAGCCGGGTACGCCGGGAGGCGGCGGGGGAGGTGGCGGCGGTGGTCCCGGAGGAGGCAGCGGCGGCAGCTTGATGACTTCGTCGTAGTTAAACTTCTCCTCGAAGTACTCGCAGTTGGCGAAGAAATCGAAGAGCTTGAATTTTTCCTTTGGCCTCGCGTGTTCCTCGGTTTGCCCGCCGGACTTGTCGACGAAGCGGAATGTGTACTTGCGCGTGCCGCGGCCTTTGATCTGGATGAAGTCGGTCGGCGAGAAAATCGGGCGGAGCAGGACGATATTCAGCAGGTCCTCGCAGTCATAACCGGTGGTCATCATGCCGACGGTCACGCAGACGCGAGTCTTGGAACTGATGTAGCCATCGAGAAAGCGCGTGTGCCCGTTGAGGTTGTTGTTAGCGAAACTTACGGCCATTTGCTGGGCTTCGGGAACGATCGAAGTCACCTGCACGGCAAAATCGGAGTTGTACTTACCGGGGAACATCGCGTCGGCCACTACGTTCAGCGCTTGGACGATTCGAGTGGCGTGATCCTGTCGCACGCAGAAAAAAATGGTCTTGCCGATATCGCCGCTGAGCGGGTCGCGCAGAGCGTGCTTAACAAATGTCTCGCAGAACACGCGGTTCGTTTCGTCGGAAAAGAATTTCTTCTCGAAATCCTTCCCGAAGAACGATTGCTCGACCAGTTCGCCGTCTTCGTTCTGCTGCATTACCGAGTAGCCTTCCTCGGACAGCAGTTCCGTGGTGATCTCGGTGCGCGCATCGACGACGACCGGATTCAACAGGTAGCCTTCGCGCACGCCGTCGATCAGGCTGTAGCGGAACGTCGGCGTGCCGCCCTCACAACCGAACGTCTTGTAGGTGTCCAGCAGTTGACGGCGCTCCCAATCGCGTGGATCACGCTGGCTGATCTTCGCGGGGTCGAACGCCTTGAGGTAGTCCTTCGGCGTCGCGGTCAAGCCGAGCTTGTAACCGATGAAGTACTCGAACACCGCCCGGCTGTTGCCGCCAATCGAACGATGCGCCTCGTCGGAAATCAACAGGTCGAAATCGGTCGGCGAGAAGAGGCTCCGGTATTTGTTGTTGAACTGCAAGCTCTGCACTGTGGAAACCACGATCTCGGCCTTGCGCCAGTCGTCGCGGTTCTGCTTGTAGATGACGGTGTGAAAGTCGTTTTTCAAGCAGCGGACAAACGCCTTCCAGGCCTGATTCTCTAACTCGATGCGGTCCACAAGAAACAAGACTCGCTTGGCGTTGCCCGTGCGCATGAACAGCTTGATGACCGCGGCGGCGGTCAGAGTCTTGCCCGTCCCGGTCGCCATCTCAAATAGGAAACGCGTGCCGCCGTTGTGTACGGCGGCTTGCAGCGCGGCAATCGCCCGCAGTTGGTAAGGCCGCAGAAACTTCAACTCGGCGTCTTTGACGTAGGCGTCGCGTTGGCCGGGATCGCTCCAGCGCGGATCGTTGCGGTAATTGGCCTGCTGTGTGATCGCAACGTAATCGGATTCGACCTTTTCGATAACGAGGCTGTGAGGATTTGGCTCGAAGGCGTGAAAATGGCCGAAGGAATCCGGCCTGGGAAACTCCGTGATCAGTGTCGGATTTCCCTGCTCCAAGTCCCAGAAGTAATGCAGGTTGCCGTTGGAGAGAATGACGAAGCGAACGTTCAGCGACTGGGCGTACTTGCGGGCCTGTTCCTTTCCAACCAAAGGATCGAACTTCTCGGCCTTCGCCTCCAGAACAGCGAGGGGAAAACCGGGTTCGTCCAGCAGCAGATAATCCACAAACCCACTGGCCGTGTTCTGAAAATCATCGCCGAGGTTTTCGAGATTCTTTTTCTTGGGTTTGACGTTCACCTCAAGGGCGATGTTGGCGTGGCCATGCTCGTCATCAAAGAACCGCCACCCAGACCTGCGGAGCAAGTCGTTAATCAGGATTCTTGCCTTGGCTTCTCTGGGCATATTGGCACGCGGAAGTGGATTCGTTTTCAGCCGAATCGGTGCATCGGCGGAGCATGAGCAGTATAATCCGGGCATTGATGCCGTTACAACTTCTCTTGCCCACAGTGGACCAGCGTATGAAAACTCCCAGGACCCAACTGCGTTCATCTCCTTTCCTCTTAGCCCTATCGGTGGCGTTCGTAGCCGGCGGAGTTGGTGTCGCACGTGCTGTCGATGGGCCGATGCCGCGTGAATCAGTTCACGACCGAGATCAACGGTCGCTCGCCCAATATGAACGTTCAGCCTGCTGGAACATAACCTCAACTTCCGCCAAACGCTGACGAGCCGACTAAAAGAAAATCGGTCTCGCCGAAGGAAGCCCGCGAGCGGCGGATGGTCTGCTAACGCTTGGTGCCGATCAGCGGATCCAGAAACTTGAAAAGCTCCTGGGTGGCTAGATCGTCGGGGAGGCCGAGGTCGGCGTTGAGCTTGTTGTGCGTGGTCTCCCTGGCACCAAACACGGTGACGGGAATTTCGGCGGCTTGGAGCACGGCGCCGAG
>JBGTKH010000532.1:0-23037 GCA_041744735.1 Pirellulaceae bacterium
ATGGACATCGACCGCGCGTGGGAGGCGCTGAAGCACGCCGAGCAGGCGCGGATCCACGTGTTCCTGGCCACCAGCGCGATCCACCGCGAATTCAAACTGCGGATGACTCGCGACGAGATCATTCAACGCGCCGTCGCGGGCGTGACGCGGGCCGCTGGCTACTGCGACGACGTGGAATTCTCGCCCGAAGACGCCGCGCGCACCGAGCACGATTTTCTCTGCCAGGTGGTCGAAGCCGCGATCGACGCCGGCGCCACGACCGTGAACATTCCTGATACCGTCGGCTATGCCACGCCGTCGCACATGGGCCAGGTGATCGCAATGCTCAAACAGCGCGTGCCGAACATCGACCGAGCGGTAATCAGCGTTCACTGTCACAACGACCTCGGTCTGGCCGTGGCCAACAGTCTGGCGGCGGTGGAAAACGGTGCCGGGCAGATTGAATGCACGATCAACGGCATCGGCGAGCGGGCGGGGAACTGTTCGCTGGAAGAGGTCGTGATGGCGATGCGGACGCGCAACGATTACTATCACTGCGTCACGGGCATCAACACTCAGCGGCTCGTCCCCACCAGCCGCCTGCTGACAACGATCACCGGCATGCAAGTGCAGCGCAACAAAGCCATCGTCGGCCGCAACGCCTTCGCTCACGAGGCCGGCATTCACCAGGACGGGATGCTCAAGGAACGCAGCACGTACGAAATCATGCGGCCCGAAGACGTCGGCTTGGCCAAAACCGATCTGGTGATGGGCAAACACAGCGGCCGCGCCGCGCTGGCCGACCGCGCCAAAGCGCTGGGCTTTCGTCTGACCGGCGAGCAGCTTCAGGCCGTCTTCGAGGAGTTCAAGAAGCTGGCCGACAAGAAGAAGGAAATCTACGATGGCGACATCGCGGCTCTGATCGAACAGCAGATTCACGAGGTTCCGGAGGAAGAGTGGGTCTTGGTCTCGTTCCGCGTATCATCGGGAACGGGGATGAAGCCACAAGCCACGCTCACGCTGCGGCACGGCGACCGCGAGTTCACCGAAGAGATGACCGCCGGCGACGGCCCGATCGACGCCGCGTTTCTGGCCACCGAGAAGATCACCGGCATTAAGCTGTTGTGTAAAGACTTCCAAGTCCGCAGCGCCACGCTCGGCCGCGATGCACTCGGGGAAGTCACGGTCGAAGTGGAGCACAACGGCGAAACCTTCCGCGGCCGAGGCACCTCGACCGACACCGTCGAAGCCACCGTGAAAGCCATCCTCAACGCCGTCAACCGCATCGCCATGAGCAAAGCCGGCGCCGCCGAGGCATAACGCGAAGCAGAAACCCGGTTTCTTCCGAGAAACCGGGTTTCTGCCATTGGCAAGCATTTTTTTGCGGCTCACAGTGCACAGTCGAGAGACGCGATTGAAGTGGCACAATTTCAAGAAACAGAAACCCGGTTTCTTTGAAGAAACCGGGTTTCGTTTTATCGTGACTACAGCAACTGCGGGATCGGGTAGCCGTCGGTGACTAGGCGGGCGATGTCGGCGGGGATGCCGCTGGTGACGATCAGCAGCACGTTGTCGCTCAGGCCAGCAACTTAACAGAGCGAACGTGTTTGACTATAACAGTAGTCATGGCCAAGATGCAGCCTTTCGCGCTGATTTACGACCCGGAGGTCGAAGGGCATCTTGATGCCATTGAGCCGAAATATCACTCGCTCATCCGCACAACCATCGAGGAGCAGCTACGATTCGAGCCGGAGAAGACAACCCGCAATCGCAAGCCGCTGGAGCGGCCTATCGAACTGGGCGCAAGATGGGAACTCCGTTTCGGGCCGAAGAATCGCTTTCGCGTCTTTTACCGGGTCGATGCACAGCGGCGGGAAGTTCGCATTTTGGCCGTGGCCGTGAAACTGAGAAACCGCCTGTTTCTGGCAGGCGAAGAGGTGGAGTTATGAAAATTGCATCGGTCGCCGAGGTGAAAGCCCAACTCAATTCGTACGTGAAGGAGAGCGCCTCCGGTCCGGTCGTCCTCACGCGCAAGGGCAAGGCCGTGGCCGTGCTGCTCGGAGTCAGTGACGACGAGGAACTGGAGCGGTTGATCTTGGCTCATTCACCCAAACTGCGCGCCATTCTTGACGCGGCAGACCGCCGAATCGATGAAGGCGCCGGCATCGCTCATGACGAATTCTGGGAACGAGTCGCGTCATCCGATCGCGCGCGGGAAGCGAACGGGAACAAGAAAACCCGCCGCACCAAGCGATCGAACTGACCGCTGCAAAGCAAAGAAGACCTCCGGTCGGGATCGTCGGACGGTCTGTTGCGGCATGCGGCAGTACGCGCAGCGATTATTCGCACGCCGCCACACAAACTCGCGAATCGCGGCATCCATGTTAATCTTGCTGATAGCTGGCGAGAAACTGCCGGGCCTTGCCTTGAATGATTGAAATCACGTCGAGCGCTTCGACGAAGTCCTTGTACTCGGCGTCCTCGTCCCGCGTGAGCGTGCCTTCATTGGCTTTGCGTCGCAACACGGCAACGTGCGATTGGACTTCTGCATCGGCTCGAAGATCCACAATCTTACGAGCCAACTCCGGCGTGAACGCCTCGGCGACTGGATCGAGAAAGCGGTCAAGATAGCTGACGGTGGCCATGGTGCTCACATTGTAGCACGGAACTTCGCGCGAACACAGTCTGGCGACGGCGCTTGGCACGAGCGTGCTGTGGGCGCGGTCGCGCTGTGGGCGGTCGGGAGACCGTCCCACAGCAAGTATTCCCAATCGTTACCTAAGTATCGCTCTTGTTGGAATCGTCTCCTTCTATTTCATCCAATTTCGAATCTAGTTCCTCGACTTGGTTCTTTACATCATCCAATTCTAACTCAAGCTCTTCAAGCTTGTCGGTGACGCAACTTTGCATGAGATTAACAGCATCGGACATGATTCGACGCCGAAAGCTCGCGTTCTTGGGCAGTTGAACGGCTGACTTTACGGCGTCAGATAGGCTGTAATCGGGCTTGACAGATGTAATTACTTCAGGATGCACTCCGCGAGAACCAAGAGAACGAAGGAATAAGCTTGCTCCCTTGCGATTCGGCGTAACGAATAAGCCATCATCAGTCAGCGAGTCGGTTTTGCCAGCACTCAACCAGCAAATACGGACAGCGTGGTCATTGCCAATCAATTGTTCGTCAATTAGGCCGTTAATCGCAAGAAGCAATCTCACTCCGGCGTCAATTCCCTCGAATTGCATGGCATCCAAGAGTTCTGCCTCCGGAATTTCCAATTCGAGCCCTTGCCAGAAATCCGATTCTTCCGCTCCTTTTGATCGAAGTGGGTGCGTTGCAACCAAGTAGTAAATCACAAAGTGTAATCGCAGTTGGTCCGCAGAAAGCGATTTCACTAAAGCCAGCATCGGCAAAGCAGTATCGTCTCTTCCATCACTTGTGCGGGCAGAAGCAAGAATCCCAGCGAAATACTCAGCGGAGAAAACATCCTCAATGAATGGCCCCTCGTCCCAGACGCCCTTGAGTACACGAGAATTGACTTGTCCTTGTTCATTTACCTTGGACTTCAATTTGGCAATGGTAACCTGGAGTATGTGCGCCATGTTCTTGGCAGCCCGTTCGACAAGTTCCCGAGAGGCTCCCCCAAGGTACTCGGCAGTTGGTCCGAGCAACTTGTTTAGAATGTCTCTTGACGCAATCGCACCACCTGCGGCGACGATGATCGTAGTAAGTGCATCAGGCACTGGTCACCAACCTTTTCCGTGTTATACACAGCCATTTCACAGGACGTCACCAGACGCCGAGTCCGCTACAGACATAGTAGCCCCCAGGAAGCCAACAATTATTCGGGGTGACCCGGCCAAAATCAAGAAACAGAAACCCGGTTTCTGGGAAGAAACCGGATTTCGTTTTGTGCGGACTACAGCAACTGCGGGATTGGGTAGCCGTCGGTGACTAGGCGGGCGATGTCGGCGGGGAGGCCGCTGGTGACGCGCAGTTCGCCGATGTCTAGCAGAGTGTGCATGACGGTGGCCAGCAGGTCCTTGGCGGAGACCGGGTCGGTGGCGGGGACGCTGGCGGTGCGGTCGGAGCCGCCGATGACTTGGCCCATCCGCAGGCCGCCGCCGGACATGGCCAGCGTGCACAGGTTGCCCCAGTGATCGCGGCCGCCCTTGGTGTTGATTCGCGGCGTGCGGCCGAATTCGCCGGTGATGATGAACAGCACCTTGTCGCTCAGGCCGCGCTCGTGCAGGTCTTCGATGAAGGCACCGGCCGCGCGATCGACCGACGGGCCGAGGATCGGCATGCCGTCGTTGATGCCGAAAGCGTTGCCGTGCATGTCCCAGCCGGCGCTGGTCACCGTGACGAACCCGCAGCCGGCTTCGACCAGGCGGCGGGCCATCAGCATCTGTTTTCCTAGGGCGATCGGCGATTGGCTGGGGACGTTTTCCTTCTTCTTCAGCACGTTCTTGGGGATTTCAAATTCGCCCGTGTCGTAACGCTCGACCGTGCGCGGGTCTTCCTTCGTCAGATTAAACGCCTCGCTGACGCCGCCCAGGATCACGTCGAACGCTTGCTGCTGGAATTTGTCGGCGCCTTGCAGAGCACCGCTGGCATCGGCCTCGCGCTTGATGCCGTCGAGCTGCGAGAGCAGATTGCGCCGGTCGTCCAAGCGGTCCATCGGCAGCCGTAGCTTCATGTTCTCGATGATCTGCCCGCCGGAGCTGGGATCGAACGCTTTGTACGCCGCGGGGAGCGTGCCGACTCCGGTCACGCGCTCGGTTTGTGCACCGAGTCCCTTATACTTCTCGCCAGCGGCGGGCGGCGTGAGCACGGTGTTGGTCGGGATGCCGGTGACGGGATTCGTCGTGCCGGCGATGCGCGAGTAAATCGAACCCATCGAAGCCTTGGTCACGTTGCCGCCGCTGATCACGAACTCGGAGGCCGGAGCGTGGCTGGAGATGCCGTGCTGGAACGAACGCACGATGGCCATCTTGTCGGCCAGCCGGGCCAGGTTCGGAAAGTGGCTGCCGAAGGTGACGCCGGGCAGCGAAGTGGGGACCTCGCCGAACATCGCGCGGTATTCGGCCGGCGCGGACATCTTGGGGTCAAACGTTTCGATGTGCGTCGGCCCGCCTTGCAGGAACAGCACGACCACCGCTTTGTCCTTCACGTAACCGCGGCCCGCGGCCTGCGCCTTTGCGGCCAGCAGGCCGGGCAGCGTCAAACCGCCCAGAGCCAATGTGCCCACACGCAGGAACTCGCGACGTGTGTGACCTTCACAATCCCGACTGAATCCGCCTGTCAGCAATGTCAACATGTTGGTGCTCCTGCAGTGTGGTCGAAAGAACGGCGATACCTGGTCGTGCCAACGCCGGCCCGGCAACCGCCCATCGTATCAAACTTCCCTTATGTGTCAATAAAAACTTTGGATCTGGAGTGCGGAAACTGGTTTCCGCTTTCGGAATTTAGGATGCCACCCACCACCGAGCTCTCCTCAAAACTCCCACAGCGGCGATGAATCGCCGCACTCCGAAATCCGAAAAGACTTGCGGCCCCGTTGCCCCGCGCCTCGCAATCGGCGTACGATGGCCCTCCGACTTCGTGGCATTTTTGGGTCGGCTCAGAGAGCCAACCTACAGAGGAACAACTGACAACCACCACCTTTCGATTTCCCGGGAGACGGTTCATGCATCCGCTTTGGATTTTGTTGTTCGGCGTCGTCATTGTGATCGGCGGCATCTTGGTGTTGCGGCTGCACGCGTTCTTGGCGTTGGTGTTGGCGGCGTTGGTCGTCGCCGCTCTGACGCCGTTGGCCGCCGTCGAACGGTTCGGGATCGACAAGAGTGCGGTGCCGATTCACACACAGGGGATGACGCGCAACCAATTGGTTTTGAAACTCGATAGCAAACAGGCGCGCGTCGGCATGCAATACTTGGCTCTCCGCGCCGACGACGCCACCGGCGAATTGAAGCAAGCGGCGGTCCTGCAAATCAGCAGCTTCACCGAGTTCATCGACAAGGAAGGTGAGACACACGAACTGGCCATTGCCACCAGCGACCAACCGGTTTACTCCGACGACGTGATCATTCATCCGCTCGCATTGCGTGCCGCGCAATCTTCCGCCAAACAAACGATCGGCGAACGAGTGGCCACAGCGTTCGGCAACACGTGTGCACAAATCGGCATCTTGATTGCGATGGCGGCAATTATTGGAAAGTGTTTGCTCGACAGCGGCTCGGCGAACCGCATCGTGCGTTCGGCGTTGCGGTTGGTCGGTGAGCGCGGGGCGCCGGCGGCATTTGTGGGCAGCGGATTTCTGCTGGGCATCCCGGTGTTTTTCGACACGGTGTTCTACTTAATGATTCCACTGGGCAAAGCGCTGCGGATGCGCACCGGGCGGAACTATCTGCTGTACGTGCTGACGATCGTGGCCGGCGCGACGATGGCCCATTCGCTGGTGCCGCCCACGCCGGGGCCGCTGTTTGTCGCGGAAGAACTGAAAGTGGACATGGGCCTGATGATTCTCGTCGGCTGCGTCGTGGGGCTGTTCTCCAGCAGCGTGGGATACACGTTTGCCAAATTTGTCAACTCGCGCACCGAGGTGCCGCTGCGCGAGTCGCCCGATTTCACCGCGCAGGACATGGAAGAGTTGATGAACCGCGGCGACGCAGAGCTGCCGCCGCTGGCCCTCGCTGTACTCCCGATTCTGCTGCCGGTGGTGTTGATCGCCGGCTACACGGTCGTCGAATCGTCCGGCATCAAACTGTCGGAACAGCAGAAGCTAATCGCCGAGGCGCTAGGCAACAAAAACATCGCGCTGGCACTGGCGGCGGCGATCGCGATGGTGACATTGGTTTGGCAGAAGCGGACGAGTTTGAAGGAGCTGGCTAACTCGGTGCAAGCCGCGCTGGCCAGCGGCGGCGTGATCATTCTCATCACGTCGGCCGGCGGCGCATTCGGCGCGATGTTGCAGCAGACGGGTGTGGCCAGCTTGATCCGCGATCTGCCGCAAAGTTCGCCAGCCATGATTGTCACTTTGGCCTTTTTGATCACGATGGCAATTCGCACCGCGCAAGGTTCTGCCACCGTGGCGATGATCACGTCGGTGGGCGTCCTGTCGGGGTTGGTCGAAGGACTGCCGTTCCATCCGGTCTATCTGGCGATGGCCATCGGTTGCGGCTCGAAGCCGCTGGCCTGGATGAACGATAGCGGCTTCTGGGTGATCTGCAAGATGAGCGGCATGACGGAAACGGAAGGCCTGAAGTTCGTAACCCCGATGAGCCTACTGATGGGCTTGGCCGGACTGTGTGCCACGCTGGCCGGCGCCCTGTGGCTGCCGCTTAGATGAGACTGGCCGACGCGCGATTTACTAAAGGCCGCTCTGCGGGATCGGTTGTCCATCCTGGCGATTGCCCAGGTTGGCGAAGATTGACTGCTCGACGTTGTAGCTGATGCCGCGCACCGAGCCGTCGCAAAAAACCGCGTAAAAGTTGCTCTGGTGTGCG
Source organism: Pirellulaceae bacterium (assembly GCA_041744735.1). Lineage (GTDB taxonomy): Bacteria > Planctomycetota > Planctomycetia > Pirellulales > Pirellulaceae > JBGTKH01. The sequence continues at coordinate 7,486 of JBGTKH010000532.1, forward strand.
CTGCCGTACGTCGGCGGTGGGACGACCCCAACGGTATCCTTTCGAGGCGGAAAATAGTTGGCGTGGCTCGATCGAAACACGTCGTTGTTGTAGCCGGTGTACATGCTTTCGTTGTCGGCCGAGTCGGTGCCGCTTTGCCAGCGGCGCGGCTCAAGATACTTTTCGCCCACGGCAATGGTGTGGGTCGTACCGTCGGTAATGTCTGCCGTCGTAACGCGGCTGGTACGATATGATATTCCTGTCTCCTCAAGTGGTGTCGGCGGCGGAGAGGGCAGCGGTGTGCCCACCGTCCAACCTGGCCCGGGACCACCGACGGCACATCCAGAACTACACTCATTGCGCGGATAATCACCGCAATTGGCCGAATAATCAGTCTTGGCGACGCGAGGCGCATAGTCCGCGTCGTTCATCTGATACGGCGTGGGCAATAACTGTGGCTGGCGTCGCGAGGGACAGTGAAGCGCTTTGACGTGGCTTTCCAGGCGCTGGCGGTGGTCGGCCATTTTCTGGGCACCGGTTTGTCCGCTACCCAGATCATAGATCGCTTGCTGCTCGACGAACGGCAAGATGTTGAACACCCACCCGCCCGGTTGTTGCTCGCCGAAGCCCTGATCGGGATCACCGGACCAATTCCAACCCCAGCCGCCGGTAGGAAAGGCTTTGTGAACGTCGTGATGATTCTGGAACGCCAAACCGATTTGTTTCAGGTTGTTGGTGCACTGAGTGCGACGGGCCGACTCGCGCGCCGCCTGAACCGCGGGCAGCAACAGCGCCACTAAGATCCCGATGATGGCAATCACCACCAGCAACTCCACCAACGTAAAGCCGCGCTTGTGCCGCATGCTGCATCCCGCCTCGTGGTTCACCATATTTGCCGCCTTGTGTTAAGTCCCGATTTAGAAAGAACGCATAACTATCGACTAGTAAGCTCAATGACCACCGTTCGCTCCAATCCCGGCACATCCGTGGCCACCTCTTGCCCCAGCGTTGTTTGGCTATTGTAGCGCGCCGGTAGGGTCTCTTTGCCAGTATCGTCCTTTTTGGAAATCTCGACGCGGAAGATCCCGCAGTGCATTACTCGCCCTTGCTCCCCTTCGATGGCTAACGCCGCGATGCCTCCGGCATCAGTCGTGGCGGACGCCGGTTTTACCTCAGGGCCCATGAGCTTTTCGGGGGTCATAAGGATCTCGGCGCCGGCCAGAGGTTGACCGTTCAACAAGACTTGGCAGGCAAACGGCATTAGCGCGATTTCGTCTTTCTTATACGTCGTGACGCGCGCGACGATCTCGTTTTTAGAAATCGTTCCATTGCCGTCCGTGTCAATCGACTTCAAAGCCGCTTTCAGACCCGGCGCCTTGTCCAACTCGGCAGCAGTGAGTTGGCCGTCGCCATTGGTATCGTAGTCCGCCATCGCTTGAGCGCCCGCGGCGGCTGGCGAAAGGGTGGGAATTTTGGGTGCCGAATCGCAGGAGCAGATTAACAGCAACAACAACCAAGGTAGGCGCGAGAGGTTTTGCATATACAGGCGAAGTTTGTAACGGAGAGGTCACATGCCAATGGAAAGCAAGACGGAGCTATTGTAAACAACGACGGACATGCGCGTCCATCCTCCTCCGCGATTCATTTGTTGAAGCTGCACAAGATGTACGACGGGCCTCCGAGCGCTTGCCGTTACCTACAATTCGGCACCACCACCGACCCTGCGTCGGCGGTTCAATGATTGAACGCTAACATCGCCAATCCTTTGCTAAAACAGGCCCCGCCGACCCCGTGTCGGTGGACGTAATGATTGAATGGTCGGTGGGGAGCGAGTCGATTTGCGAGGCGTTTGTAGCGGCCAGTCAACAAGCCACCGACACGGGGTCGGTGGTGAAATGTGGCTAAGGGCAAGGCGCGGAGGCGGCTCGGAGGCCGCCCTGCGATAATTAAGGCCTTATCAGGCGGACTCCAACACCTGCCGCGCCGCAATCACGCGCCGGGCCGCTGCTTCGGCGGTGTCTGCCAACGCTGTTAGGTGTCCCATTTTTCGGCCGGGCCGCGCTTCGCGCTTGCCATACAGGTGGAGTTTTACTTCGGGGAAAGCGCACACCTTGGCCCAATTCGGTGAGCCCTGGTTCCACAAATCGCCTAGCAAATTCGCCATCGCCGCCGGGCGCAGCGGTTGGCTCGAGCCCAACGGCAGGCCGCACACGGCGCGGACTTGCTGTTCGAATTGACAAGTCACGTGAGCGTCGATCGTCAGGTGCCCCGAGTTATGCGGGCGCGGCGCCAATTCGTTAATCAACAGGCTGCCGTCGTGCTTCAGGAACATCTCGACGCACAGTACGCCCACGACGTTCAGCTTGTGGAAGACCGCGCGCGTAATCTCGACGGCGTCGGACTCCACGCGCGGGCTGACGCCGGCCGGGCAGACCGATACGTCCAGAATGTGATTGCGATGCGAGTTCGCCATTGGACCGTAGTACTCGAACGAACCATCGCAACCGCGGGCTCCGACGACGGACACTTCACGCTCGAAATCGATGTACGCTTCCAAGATGGCTTCGTTCGTCTTCAGTTGATTCCACGCCCGTTCGGCATCCTCCGCCGCGAGGATCATCGCCTGGCCTTTGCCGTCATAGCCCCAGGCGGCAGTTTTCAACACCGCGGGAATTCCCAAGTGGCCGAGCGCTGCGTGCAACTCGTCCAGCGAGCGAACCGCCGCGAACGGAGTGACCGGCAGTCCGGCGTTCTGCAAGAATGTTTTCTCGCGCAAGCGGTTTTGCGTAGTCTGCAGCACGCTGCCATCGGGCCGCACCGGCGCGTAGCGGGCGGCGACTTCGGTGGTCGCGGCCGGCACGTTCTCGAACTCGAACGTGACGACCGATACGCCGCGCGCGAACTCGGCCACGGCGTCCAAGTCTTCATAGGCTCGATTGATCTCGACGTCCGCAATTTGTCCCGTCGGCGTGTCGTTTTCGGGAGAGAGGACGTGCACGCGGTAACCCAACCGCCGCGCGGCGATGGCAAACATGCGGCCGAGCTGCCCGCTGCCTAGAACGCCCAATGTCGAGCCGGGCGGAATCACGCGACTCATAGCTGGGAATCTTTCAGTACTTGGTCGGCCTGTTGCTGGTGGAATTGCTTCAGCTTCTCGCGCAGCTCGGGCCGCTGATTGGCCAGAATGCGGATCGCCAACAGCGCCGCGTTTTTAGCGCCCGATTCGCCGATCGCCAACGTTCCGACCGGCACACCGCCGGGCATCTGCACGATCGAAAGCAACGAGTCGAGCCCGGACAGCGCGCGACTTTGCACCGGCACGCCCAGCACGGGCAGTGTGGTTTGGGCGGCGACCATTCCCGGCAGATGCGCCGCGCCGCCGGCCCCGGCAATGATCACTTCGATGCCCCGCTGTTCCGCCTCGCGCGCATACTCGCACATCCACGCGGGCGTGCGATGCGCCGACACCACGCGCCGCTCGTGCGGCACGGCGAATTGCTCCAGCATCTCCGCCGCGTGGCGCATCGTGTCCCAATCGGACTTGCTGCCCATGATAATGCCGACCCAGGGAGTTGCGGTGGAAGTCATCGTTCGCCTGCCGGGACGTAGCAGAAGTCGTGAGACTTCTGAGTTCTGGCTACTGAACTCTGACGAGTTCAGCTACGGGGTGTCTTACTTTCAGCGTGCACTACTTGTTGTAACAAACAACCGCCGGCTTGGCGACTACTGCAGGCCGCGCACGACCGCACGCAACACACCCTTGCCGCGGGCCGATCTACTTTGTTACACTACCGCTTCGCCGCGTGTTTGGCGGCCGGGCTCGTCGGCGGCGAGCGACGAACATTGGCCCGGCCTCATCCCAAATGTACGATCAACCTCACGGAGCACAGCGTGGGCACGAAGAAAACCGGCAAAGGTCGGCGTAAGCTCGGCCGCAAGAAGCGGCGGATGCGCGCCAAGATTCGCCATCGCAAGAAGTAGTTCGCCGCTCGCGATTCCGTTCGCCGCCAGCGGGTAAGTCTCTGCCGCGCCAGCCTGCGCATAAGTCAGCATACGATCGCGCCAGTGCGGGCTGCGCGCTCGTTAACCGCAACCCAATCGTAACATCACGTCCCCTCCCCTGCTTCCCGTTGGGCGCGGCTGAACGACTCTCCAACCGCAATCACCTCAATGAACCTCGCGTTGAAAAACGTCACCGTCGAATGACCGGCGCACCGAATCAACGCGATGAATCCGGCAATCAGACAACCGCCCGGCTGCTGGTGGTCACGGCCGCGTTGATGTGGAGCAGCGGCGGGTTCTTCATGAAATCGCCGCTGTTCGAGGGCTGGCCGGGTCCGGTGATGGCGTTTTGGCGAGCCGCGTTTGCCAGCCTCGTCCTGCTGCCGATGGTTCGGCGGCCGCGTTGGTCGCTGAAGTTAGTGCCCATGGTCCTGGTCTTCGCTGCCATGAACGTGACGTATTTGACGTCGATGTCGATCACGGAAGCGTCGATCGCCATTTGGCTGCAGGGCACAGCGCCGGCGTGGGTGTTTCTGGTAACGCTGTTATGGCTGCGCGAGCCGGTGCACTTCCGCGATTGGCTCATGCTCGGTTTCGCGGCGGCCGGCATGTCGCTCATACTGTTCCACGAACTGCAAGGCGAAGCTCCGGCCGGCGTCGCGTACGGGCTGCTCTCGGGCGTGTTCTACGCCGGCATCGTGTTGTCGCTGCGTCAACTGCGAGATTACGAATCGCTGTGGCTGGTCGCGCTCAACCACGTCGTCACGGCCGTCATCCTAGCACCGGTCATGGTCTATCAGGCGGCCTATCACGACTTGTGGCCACAAGGCCAGCAGTGGTTGTTCTTGGCCGGCTTCGGCATCTTGCAGATGGGCATCCCCTACGCGCTCTTTGCCCACAGCCTGCGGACCATCGCTAGCCACGAAGCAGCCGGCATCGGCCTGTTGGAACCCGTGCTGTTACCAGTGTGGGTCTACTTGGCCTGGCATAACACCGCCACCTACACGCCCCCGCGCTGGTGGACACTGATCGGCGGCAGCCTGATCCTGACGGGTCTTTTGATTCGCTACCTGGGAGCGAACCGCCGACGGATAGACAAAGTAACCAGTGAATGACGCTCGTCACAGCACGCTGACCGTCAACGGCCGTCACTCATTTCGCGACTGAGTCGAGAACAGTCCAACCACCACGTACACGCCGATGCCGACGCCCAAGCCAACCCACACTTCGTGAATCTTCGTCCAGGCGTAATCCTTACCCCAGTCATAATTGATCGCCACGAACCAGGCCATGACCACGGCCGAGCCGATGATGACGCTGGCCACGGCCGCGTTCTCGCCCGGCTTGCGCCAGTACAGGCCGATTACCAGCGCGGGAAAGAAGCAGGCGCCGTAGAGCGAACCGGAGAAGGCGGTCAGCTTAACGATGTCGTCGGCCAGCGGCGTGAGCGCGGCCAGCATGCTGGCCAACGATACGACCACGACCCAGATCCGCGTGCGATTCACGGCCGCATCGCCGGTGCCGTCCGGCGAGATCAGGTCGTGGTCAATCGAGGCGGCGGCCACCAGCAGCACGGAATCGATCGACGACATGGCGGCCGACAGCAGCACCAACAGGAACATCGTGCTCAGCAACGGACCGAACACATTGGCAGTGCCCAGCAGATGAGGCACGACTTCGTCGGTCGACGTGATGGCACCGCTGGGAATCACGGCCCGGGCCAAGGCACCGATGGGCAGCAGGCTGATGTAAGTCACCAGAATCAGCAGCGGCGCGACGATCGCGCCCACGCGCACGGCCGAGGCGTCTTTCAACCCATAGAACCGCGAAAGCTGCCGCGGCTCGACCAGATACTTGATGCCGACCGCCAGCGACAGGGCCATGATGGTCGACCACGCCATGTTGCCTTGCCAGGAAACCAGCTTCGGATCTTGGCTGCGGAGGTTTTCCAGAATCGGCAGAAGGCCGCCGCCCTGATACAGCACGGCGGCAATCATCGCCACCGCACCCACGACCATCAGTATGCCTTGCAAGGCGTCGGTCAGCACGACCGATTCAAAACCGCCGGCCAGCGTGTACGCAGTCACGACAACAAAGATCAGCATCACCGCCCACAGATAAGGCACCTGCAGCAAACCTTCGAGTGCCAGCGCCGAGCCTCGGTAGATCGCCACCAAGTAAACGATTGATGCGAAGACCACGATGGCCGCCGCCGTTTGCCGCAGCCGCATGGATTTGTAGCGATGGCCCAGGAAGTCGGCCACGGTCAGCGAGCCATATTGCTTGGTCAGCGGCACAAAACGCGGGGCGACGAAAACCCACGATGCACAGCAACACGCGACCAGCACCACGCCGCCTATGCACCAAACCAATCCCACTTCCCAACTCTTGCCCGCCGCCCCGATGAACGTGTTGGTGCTCATGAACGTGGCGTAGAACGACAGGGCAATCAGCCACCCGCCCAACCCGCGGCCAGCCACCAGATAATCGTCCAGCGTGCGAACCCGCTGCTGCCCGACCCGCGCGTGATGCGCCAGGATCATCAGGTAGACGATCACCAACGCCAATTGCAGCCAGTGTTCGGTAAGCCAAGTCATGCCATCCATCTCATGCTAAGAATTCGTCGAAGCTGCGGGACGTTAGAAACTCACGACTAACGAATCGACCTATGCATCCGCAAGCAATGCGGCAAGTCGAATTCTCATTTCGTCGGCAGAAACAGCGCGAATCAGGAATCGCTTATTCGGCGACGTGACTCCCGCGAACAGTTCGATCTGCGACTTGCGCAGCCGGGTAGTGGTACATTTTGGTAGCCGAAGTCGTGAGACTTCGGAAGTGTCACCACTTCCGCTACGGCAACTTGTACCACTACACATTTTGGTAGCCGAAGTCGTGAGACTTCGGAAGTGTCACCACTTCCGCTACGGCAACTTGTACCACTACACGCAGCCGCAGCGACTTGCAAAGTACGTCGATCACGGCTCGGTTGGCTTTGCCTTTCTCGGCAACTTGTGTTACGGCAACTTTCAACGCTCCGTTTTGCTCGCCACGCACCGCCGACACGCGCGAACCGGGCGCCGCACGTACCGGCAGAATCACTCCGTCGGGATGAATCACGAGTTCGATCACGCCCACTACTGTACCGGCTTGGTACCACGTCCGCTATCACCGCCGAAGTAGGTTTTCAGCTTTAGAAAATGCTTTTCGTAGAGGTGCCAACTGACCAGCGCGGCCAGCCATGTGGCGGTGAACATCAGGGCGATGTACGTGAGCCGACCCCAGAGGGCTGAGCCGAGTGCCAGCGTCAAACTCTCCGCAGTGAACAGCGCAGCCAGCAGGGGAATGAGCGGATATTGGAAGACGTACATGGCGTAGCTGTACTTGCCCAAGTGCTGCAGCACGCGGCTGTTCCAGAATCCCTCGGACCAGCTTGCCGGTTTCGCGGTGATCGCCAGCACAATCAACGCGCCGAAGAATGCGGCGTACAGGGTCGTCGGCACGGTCAGCAGACGCCGCTGCAAGATGATTTCCGGCAGCAGCAACAGGCCGGTCAACCACACCGCGCGGCGGGCCAGCGGCACGAGTTTCGTCATCCCCTGCGGGCCGCGCGCGGCAAGTGCGATCCATGCGCCGATCAGCAGTGCGTCCAAACGAAACAGGGTGAAGACTTCCGCCGCCGCGCTGTTGCCGCCCGCCGCCAACCACGCCACTCGGCTTACCGCCGACGTAACAGCGAGCACAACCGTAACGCGAATCGCCATCCGCCGCGAACAGCAGTAGATCACCAGCGGCCACAGCAAGTAAAAATGTTCCTCGACAGCCAACGACCAGAAGTGATCGAAGCAGCCCAGGTTCCATTGGCCGGTGCCGGCGATCAACAGGTTCGCCCCGTACGTCCACAGCCACGCTTGATGATTAGTCGCCTGCGACCATGGTGACGGGCCGTTCCAAAGCGCCGGAAGCACAAAGAAGGAGAGGAACAACACGCCGTAGTACAACGGAAAGATCCGCAAAACCCGCCGCATGTAAAAGTCCCGAAAGAAGTGCCGCTGGTGTTTTGTGTCGTACAGAATCCCCGTGATCAAGAAACCCGATAACACAAAGAACAGGTCCACGCCGCGCATGCCAAGATTCAATGCGGGGAAGATGAATTGACCGGCGAGCGATGCGTCGTCGGGGCCGCCGCGGAAGCGATACAGTGTCACGATCAGGATGGCGAGTCCCCGCACTGCGTCCAGAGCCGGGAGATGGCGGCGCGGAAGCAGGTCGAGCGGCGATTCGGTCGCCGCCGGCCTTATGACGGGCTCGACGTTTGGCGGAGAAACGGCAGTTGACATAACGCCCGCGTGACGAACAATGCTCGTGAACCTACCAACGAAACAATAGCTTGCACGGCCGTCGTTTAACCTGCAGCCGTAGGCGAGGATCGGGCTGCCTCTGGTCGCCTCAGACGGCCTCGCCTGCGGCTACGGGTTAAACGAGTTATTTCCATTGATCCGGCCGTGCGGGCCGGCAGTACGCTGACAGGATGTTCGATGCCAGACGACGCACCGCACGTGGCGGCAAATCCCGATCGGCGGCTGCCGCGCAACGTGAAGCTGTTGGGCTGGGCCAGTCTGCTGAACGACGTGGCTAGCGAGATGATCTTTCCGCTGTTGCCACAGTTTCTGATCGGTGTGCTGGGGGGAAATCGGATATTTTCGGAGTTCTCTACGAACAACTCGGCGCCCTATTCACCTTCGGCTGGGGCGCCGCCCTATCGCTCATCGCCTCTGTCGTGCTGCTGGCCATGCGACAAGAGCCAGCGCGAGAACGGTACTCGTAGGGTGGTGGGAAGAAGAACTGCGGAAGTTCTTACAACGTCACCAACATGACGCCGATGCCTTCAGCAAACCGGTCGTGCTGAATCGCGTTTCGGTTGATTTGCAGAGCAACAACTAGGCCCTGCGGTTTCACTTAACTTTGGTTACAGGTTGATCGGGATGAGCCGGATTAGGAACAAGGCGCTGGTTCGCACAATCGGCCATCAGGTCGAGTTTCTCGAGGACGGTCTGTCCGATGAGGACTTCGTCGCCGAGGACCAGCGCTTCTTCCATCGTGTCGCGCCCGAGAATTTCGAAGATGATCGGTTCGGTCACATCCACGGCCTCGTTGCGCCCGTCAGCGAATTGCGCCACACGCTTGCCGCGCGGCTGGGCTCCCAGCGACTGCAGAATCTGCACCGGGATCACACAGCGAACCGCGCCGGTATCGACCATCGCATCCACGTCGCAACGGCGGATTTCATCGTCGGTAAGCTGCCCGCGCCGCCACAGCGCTTCGTCAATCGCGTTCGTCAACTTGACCTTGGCACGAATTTCGCCCATGAGGTTTCTCCATCTCGGCGGGCAAGAATGCCCGCACGCATTGTACACCAGCGACCACGCAAGAGTGAATGGCCGCAAACATCGGGTAGTGGTACAAGTTGCCGTAGCGGAAGTGGTGACACTTCCGAAGTCTCACGACTTCGGCTACCAAAATGTACCACTACCAAACATCGGCGGGAGTATAAACCATGAAGGTTTCACGACGTCAGTTCAAACTTGTGCCGCGGCCGGCGGCGGGTTGTTGGCTGCGGGGCCTCAGACTTGGGCGTTTGAGGCCGTGAGCGTCGAAAATCCGCTGGGCGCCTCTCGCTCCTTGCTCGAGCACTGTTCTTTATTTCCTCCCAATTCGTGCGTCCGCTCTTCGAGTCGCAACTGTTCCGCACCAACCAACAAATCATTTTCCGCTTTGAAATCGAGCAAGGCCCGAAGGTGGCGGAGATCGAAGTCACGATGCCCAACGGCCAGTTGAAGACGCAGGAAATCTTCAACGACACGATCATCGGCTACAACAAGTTCGACGAAGAGATCGTCCGCGCGACGGGACGCTGCGGATTCATGACGATTCGCGCGCTCAATGCTCCGGCGTTTCGAAACCGGGAGGCTTGACCGCCAGCACCGCACATTCCACGCGTTGCAGGACGGTTTCGGCCGTGCTGCCCATGACCATCCCCAACACGCCTGGGCGGGCGATCGTTCCCATCACGATCAGATCGATTCCTTTGTCTTTGACCAATTGCGGAATCACGTCGCCCGCATCGCCCTTCAGCAGCAGCACGTTTTCGTCGGCCGTGCTGAGCCCGAAGTCGGAGAGGAAGCGGTTGTAGTTCCGTTCGACTTCGGCACGTGCTGTCTCTTCTAAGTTTTGCATCTCATCGTCGCTCATTCGGTAGTGCAGCACGTTCTCGCCATACAAACTCCAAGCGTGCGCCACGTGCAGCCGCGCCCCTTCGGATTTGCACAGCGATTGCGCCAACTCCAAGATCGTGCCATCGAGCTTTGGATGCTCGGTGCCATGCGGTATCGGATCGACGGCTGCCAGCACGTTCTCGCACCGTGTGCCTTCTTCGCTGTTGACGATCCACAGCGGGCAGGGGCATTTGCGCATCAATCGCAGCGACGTGTTGCCGAAAAATCCCGCGCTGCGGCTGGTCGGCCCCTTGGCTTCACGCATTACCAAATCGTGTCCGCCGCGCAGCACTTCGCGAACGATTTCCAGCGACGATTGGCCGTGCAGGACTGCCGTGACGACATCGATGCCGCGTTCGCGCAGCGGTGCAGCCAGCGACTCCAACACTTGCTGCTTCTCCACCGTGAGCAGTTCCTGGATATGCTCGTAGTCCGGCGTCACCAAACGCAGCGGCCACGCGAATTCTTGCACCACGTCGACAATCTTCAGACTGGCCTCGTTGTGCTGGGCCATCAATGCCGCCCGTTCCAGAACTGGATGTGCCGGCGATCGCCCATCCACGGAGACCAGGATTTTCTTGAAGCATTGCATGAGGGCTCCTCCAAGTTTTCAATCTCTTCTTAGTTTACTTCGTATCATCTCCGTCGCCCACCACAAGCCTTTGGAGTGCGGCGACTCGTCGCCGCTTTAGGAATTTGAGACATCCCGCGATCGGACTTTTCCGCCCAAGAAGGTCCAAAAGTCCGAAAGCGGCGACGGGTCGCCGCACTCCAAATCATATTCGCCAGGCGGCCTTGTAGTTGCGGCCGAGATTGATGATCCGTTGCAACAGGTCGCTGTAACGCAGGCCGCTTTTTTCGGCCGATTCGGCCAAATCCTCGCCGAAAGACAGGTTCGGGTTTGGGTTGGCTTCCAGCACATAAGCCCGGCCGTCGTCGGCCAAGCGCAGGTCGATGCGTGCGTAGCCGCTCAGATAAAGGGCACGATACGTCCGCGTGCACTGCTTCAGGATGGCGGCCGCCGCGCCGGCGGGCAAATCCCCGGCCTCGCGCGTTTCCACGCCCAGCTTCTGTTGGTATTCGTAGTCCCACTTCACCTTGGCCGTGGCGATCAGCGGCACTTTGTCGCCGGACTTCGTGAACAGCAGTTCCCAAATCGGAAACGTGCGCAGCCGCTGGTTGCCGATCATGCCGACGTAGAGCTCGCGGCCGTCGATGTACTGTTCGACCAGCGCGTCGGACTTGACTTGTTCGTAAATGAATTCGACGCGGTCTTTCAGCTTGTCATCGCTGTGCACGATCGAAGCCTGCGAAATGCCCAGGGACGCCTCTTCGCTGGCCGATTTGACCAGCAGCGGATAAGTCAGCTTTTTGCTCGGCTTCACCTTTCGGCCGCGCGGATACACCACGAACTTCGGCGTCAGGATGCGATGGTACGCCAAAATCTGTTTGCATAACCCCTTGTCGTGCGCCAACATCAACCCGCGCGGATTGCAGCCCGTGTACGGCTGCCGCATGAGTTCCAGATAACTGACCACGTGCTGATCGTACACCGCGACGCCGTGAAACTCTTCGAGCAGATTGAACGCCACGTGCGGCTGAAACTCTTCGATCGCCACGCGAATCTTTCCCAAATCGTCCCACACCCCTAGCGGCCGCACGTCATGCCCCATCTCGCGCAGCGTCGCCACCACGTCAAACTCAGTCTTCCACTGCTGGATTTCCTTTTCCGAATAGCCTTCCAGACTTTCGGGAGGAACGAGGTCTTCATGGACCAGGACGAGTACGCGTGACTTTTTCATGGGAGACGTACATCCTCATCCGTGAAGAATTGGATAGGGGCCATCAGGGCAATCCAAGGTTTGCGTGCTGAGCCTTGACGGACGCCTCGTCATCCGCCGTTAAGTCTGCTTCGATTTCGTCGATGTGGTCGTAGGCGTAAGCCAGCGCATCATGCACATCGGCTGGCTTGAGCGGTGCATATTGCTGGACGATCTCCTCGACGCTCATGCCTTGACGATAGCAGGTGAGGATTGTGGCGACCCGGATTCTCGTTCCGGCCTCGACAGGTTGCCCGCCGCATCGCTGCGAATCTCTTTCGACGTTACGGTAATCAAGTTTTCGCATCTCAGAGGTTGTCATGTTTGGACCGGCGGTACGCGCCCATGACCTGATTGTATCAATAACCCGTAGGCGAATCCAATTCCTGTAACTTATCACAGCGCCACGCGATGAAATCCGCTGTGCAGGTAATTCATGGTCTGGACCGTGACCAGCACCAGGGCATCGCGGCGGGCTTGGCGGGCGGGGCGGTCCATGCGCAGGTTTAGTTCGCGGCAGCGGTCGATCATTTCGCCCAGCACCTGGTCGATCGTGTATTGGTACTCGCCGGTCCAGTGGGCGACGGTCTTGCGCAAATCGGCGCGGATGCGGCGCAGGAAGGCGGCGGCCGAGGGGCGATTGGCGTACTGCTCGGCGTCGGAAAACAGTTTCCGTAAATCCTGATCGTAGAAGGTGGGATACTCGGTGCCGTACATTTCGCACTTCTCGTCGTAATGTTCGCCGAGCGTTTTACGCAGTTTGCGGACGGGATCGACGTGCTCGCGCGAGACAACTTTGGGCCGCTCGTCGCGAATCTCTGCCATCACCTCGGCGACGTACTCCAGCTTCTTGATCGCCGGCCAGCCTTCGTACGTCGTGCGCCAGCCGGATCGCGGCTTCAGCCACACGGCGAACGACTCCGCGAAGTCTTCGGCCGGATGAGCCTGAGCGTATGACGGCTCCAGATGCCGCACGTAACTTTTGCTGTACGGCTTGGGGCGGTAGTGCTTGGGGTACGCTTCGGTGTACTTGCCGAACAGTTCGCGATACTGCTTGCGATAGTGCAGCCGATACGCCGTGTCGATCGTGTGGCCCGTCTCGTGCCGCAGGATCTTCATACACCAATCTTCACTGCCCCCTTCGACCTCCAGCATTTTTTTCCGCTCGAGTCGCGCCAGCCGCGGGTGAGCGAGATAGAAAGGGATCGCGACACCCGGCACGCCGTCCGGCGAAAACCACTCGTCCGACAGCCAGAAATGCGGCCGGAACGAAATCCCGCGGTACTCCAGTTCTTCGTACAGCCGCTCGATCCGCTCTTCGATCACGGTGCCTTCGATCTTTAGCCCCAGATCGCACATCCGCAGCTTCAGCAATTCGTCCTCCGGCAAGTCGGCCCATTCGGGCTCGCCCCTGCGGCGGCGCGGCGCCGATTTCCGTACCTGACCATTCGTGTGCATGATGGACTTTGCGATGAGCGGGAACGTGAAAAACCGGTTGAAACACCTTCCTAGATATCGACGATTCTACGGCAGAACGCCAGCCGAAGAAACCCCGCGCGGGCGGCTGCCGAGCGGATATCGTCTCGCTATACTCGTGTGATAGCTCAGGGACGCATTTCTACCCGGGCGAGCACAATCATGGACTCATCATCGACCAAACGAGCGGCTTCGTGGCGCCGGCTGACGCAATATCGCTTGTGGGTCCTGCTGCTGATTTTCGCGCTCTGTCCCGTCGGGGCGTGGTATTGGTGGCAGCGGCCGTTTCAAGTCGAGTCGATCATCACCACGCCGCCGCAAGAACGGCCCAGCGGCTGGACTGTTCCCTGGCCGCCCGCCCAATACTTCCGTCGCGAGCAACGCACCGTCCGGCGCAACACAATGCTTGGCGAAATCGTCCGCCACGGCCCAACCGTTGTTTGGGACCAGCAGGGCAAGAAACTGGCGGAGGAGAATTGGCACGACGGCGTGCTGCACGGCCCCTACACCACCTGGGACAGCACGGGCCAACTGCGAGAACGTTTCACCTATTTCTTCGGCGTCCCCGACGGCGTTTGGGAAACGTGGGACGCCAAGGGCGACCGAACCACGCTTGTCGAATACGAGCGCGGACAATTGAGTGGGCTGAAGACGAAATATTACCGAGGTGAACTGTTACGCGAGGAGGTCTACCGCCAAGGGAAGCTGGTCGAGGTGCGCAGTTTCGAAGACAGGCAAGGAGTGCAGGCCGGATCGACGGGTCAAGTGTCCGCAAAGCTGGTAAAGATCCAGTCACTGGAGCCACCGCAAGCAACCGCAAAGCTCCTGGACGGTCAGGGAAACGAAATCGAAGTTAACGAATACACGTTGCGTGCCATGACTGGTTTCGACAATGAGGCAATTTCAATCGGAGCATTGCGCTCAGGGCAAATTGAAGAACATTGGTTCTCCGGCCAGCCTATCGGCACATGGAATGTGTTGGACAAGCAAGGACGGTTAATCACTTCGCTCGAGTTCCACGACGGGCGCTTGATCCGTGACGGCGAGCTTGATGTTGAGGAATTTCGGTTGCGCGCATCAAAGCATGGAAGCGTGGGACAGTACGTCGCGAGCAGGATGGATTCGACCGCCAGAATCGAGATGATCAACACCCGTCTGAAAGCAGTGTGCGATTATCTTTCGGATCACAACGGGATGGACATTCAAATCGATGAAGCTTCGCTGGCCGACGTTGGCTTGACCAGCGACGTGGCAGTCTCTTGTCTTCTCAGCGATCTCGACTTGTCGACTGCACTACGCATCGCACTGTTGCCACTCGGCTTGACGTACGATTACCGATTCGAACAGCTCTGGATCACGACGCAAGAAAACCGCAAGGAATGGCGGGACCTCACCGGCCTCGATCGACTCGCACTGCAAGAGGATTCGAAATTGGCGGCGGCGCTACGTGAGGGCACCCAAGCCGAATTCGTCAATGCGCCGATCGAGATGATTGCCGACTACTTTGGCGATCTGCACTCAATTCCAGTGAAAGCGGCGCCGGAGCTGGTCGGGCATTTGGGCGGCAGGGACGTATACGTTCGTTGTAAAATTAGAGCCGTGTCGTTGCGATCAACGCTCGCTTCGATCCTCGATCAGTACGGCCTCACGTGTGAACTGCGTGACGACGCGCTGTGGATTCGACGACTGCCCAGAAATGCGTCGCCGTTGCCGTGACAGTCGGCAGCCTGGGACACTACTCAGTTGCTGCCGCTCACGCGTTTCAACTCTTCCCGCAACCGCAGCACCTCTTGCTCCGCAGCTTCGCGAGCGGCACGTTCCACTTCACGAGCGGCGCGTTCGGCTTCGCTTTCGGTCAAAAGAACGTGGCCCGATTCGGCGTCGTACATGACCAGAGCGCCATTCTCAAGCCGCATTCGGACGCCGAGCTGCTCGCACGCCAGAAATCCCTCGGCGTCCGCTTCGATGCGTGCAAAGTCACCTTCATCCAGCCGGAATCCGTA
>JBGTKH010000533.1:0-14956 GCA_041744735.1 Pirellulaceae bacterium
GCCGACATACGGGTTGAGTTTTTTCTCTTCTCCAACTGTAGTCGATTGCCCATGGCCGGGCAGGACGAGGGTGTCGTCGGGTAGCGTGAACAGCTTGGTGCGGATCGAGGTGGCGAGTTGTTCGAAGCTGCCGTCGGGGAAGTCGAAGCGGCCGATGCCGCGGTGGAAGAGGACGTCGCCGCCGAAGACGACCCAGGGGCTGCCGGCTTTCCAGACGAAGACGACGTGGCCGCACGAGTGGCCCGGGGTTTCCAACACTAACAGGTCGAGCCCCGCGGCGCTGTATGTTTCGCCGTCGTGAACCAGCACGTCGGCGGGCGGGCTGGTGATGGGCATGCCGAAGGGGGCCGAGAGGTTGAGCGTCGCGTCGGTCAGCTTCGGCGCATCGCCGGCGCCGATCACCAGCGGGCAGTCGGGCCAGCAGCGTTTCATCGCGTCGTTGCCGCCGATGTGGTCTGCGTGCCCGTGCGTGCAGAGGATCGCCGCCGGCTGCAGGCGCTGGCGAGCGATATACTCCAGGATCAGGTCCGGTTCGAGCCCCGGGTCCACGATCACACAGTCGCTGCGTCCTTCAAGCTGCGCAACGTAGGTGTTCTCCGCAAACGGTTGCGACAGAATCGGCTCAATTCGTAGCTTCGGTAGACTCACGAATTCAACTCCCCACAAGTTCGGCAAACCAGTAGAATACGCCCTCTTCGGCGGGCTGCCCAGACGACGGTTGATCCGGCTGGGCAAGGCAGGCCGGTTGTGTTTTGCGGTTTCATTATTTCGACAACCGCCGGGCGATACATACCAGGAAGGGATTTTGCTCTCATTTGCTATTCAGGGAGGAAGGGCAGTTCGCCACGTGCCCGGGTACCGTGTATCCGCGTGCGCTTGCTCCAGTGGATAGGAGTCTAGGAGACGAGTCGATGACGCGAAGCAGTTGGTTTGGACGTGCGTTTTCAACGATTGCGCTGTGCGCAGGGGCGGTCTTGGCCAGCGGCTTGCAGGCGCAGGAGCCGCAGCGCCCCCGCGACCAGCTTGTGGAACCCGTGTTCCGCGTGGGCAAGGTGGATGAGCGGGCCGTGCAGCCACAGGTTCAGCCGCATTCGCTGGACCCGGCCCTGCGGCTGGCCTACGACGGGCTGAAGCACATCAAGGACAACGTCCGCGATTATTCGGCCACGATCGTAAAGCGGGAACGCATCAACGGCGAGCTGACGGAACAGGAATTCATGGAGGCAAAAGTCCGCGAGCGAAAGATGGACGGCGATCGCATCGTCGTGCCGCTGAGCGTGTACTTCAAGTACCTGGCACCCAAAGAGAAGAAGGGCCAGGAAGTGATCTGGGTCGAAGGACAGAATAACGGCAAGCTGATCGGGCACGGGACCGGCGTGCAGAGTTTTGTGAAGGTGCACTTGGATCCCAACGGCTGGTTCGCGATGCGAGGCAACCGTTATCCGATCAGCGAAATCGGGATTCAACACCTGACCGAGGAGCTAATTGAGAAAGGCGAACGGGACCGCAAGCGGGATGCGTGCGAAGTGCAATTCTTCAAGAATGCCAAGATCAACGGCCGCGTCTGCACGCTGTTGCAAGTGACGCATCCAGTGCCGCGCGAATACTTCGACTTCCACATCGCTCAGATCTTCATCGACGACGAGTTGCAAGTGCCGATTCGCTACGCCGCCTATCTCTGGCCGACCACGCCCGGCGGCAAGCCGACGCTGGAAGAAGAGTACACCTACATGAACATGAAGCTGAACATCGGCCTGACCGATGCCGACTTCGACCCCGACAATCCGAATTACGAGTTCCCGTAACGATCGGCCCGAAAGTATTCGCAATCGACCCACCACCAGCCTCGCACCGTCCCTGCCGCGGTGCGAGGCTTTGTCGTTGCGTCGAATTCTTCTCTGCGCTCTCTGCCTCTGCGTCCTCTGCGTTTACTCCCTGGTAGTGATACCATTTGACGAATTCGTAGGACGGACGCCCTCGTCCGTCCTATGTTTCACGCGGATTCGCTGTCGGACGAGGGCGTCCGACCTACAAACGGTATCACTACCTACTCCCTCCGCTGGCTGACAATTCCATCCTTGACCGGCTACAATCATTCCGGCCGCCAAAACGCAATGCACAGCCTTTTGCCGCAAGGGCGAATGGGTCGAATAGCAGAAAGGCCGGATTGGCAATCCGGGCCTACAAGGGTTGCTCCGGCAATTCGGCAAGTGGGACATGAGAATTCCGAAGTTTCACAACTTCGGCTACAATCGATGACTACCGCGAGCCGTAGCCTGAAATGACCAGTACCGCCCAACGTGACTCCCGCGGCAACTTGAAATTCGGCCGGCGTCCTCGGCGCGGGATGCTGTTTCGGCTGTGGCAAGTGGTGCGAGCCGCTCTGATTTGTTACCTCTCCATCATCCTGCTGCTCATGATCTTTGAAGAGTACCTGATCTTTCCGGCTCCGCGATATCCACAGGGCAACTGGAGTCCGCAAGGGCTGGGACATGAAGACGCGTTCTTCACCGCCGAGGACGGCACGAAACTGCATGGTTGGTATTTGGAACATTCGCAACCGCGGGCCCATCTGCTGATCGCTCACGGCAATGCCGAACACGTGGCGTACATACGCGACGAGTTGCGCGACCTGCGCGACCGGTTCCAACTGTCGGTGTTCGCGTTTGACTATCGCGGTTACGGCCGCAGCGAGGGTTCGCCGAACGAGAAAGGGGTGCTGGCCGACGGCCATGCGGCACAGGCGTGGCTGGCTCAACGGGCCGGCATTGCGCCCGGCGACATCGTGCTCATGGGCCGGTCATTGGGCGGCGCTGTAGTCGTTGACCTGGCCGCCAACAACGGGGCTCGCGGATTGATTTTGGAGCGCACATTCAGCACCATGCCGGACGCGGCGGCGTTTCAATACCCCTGGGTGCCGGTGAGACTGCTGATGCGCACTCGGTTTGATTCGCTCAGCAAGATCCGTCGTTACCATGGCCCGCTGCTGCAAAGTCATGGCACGGACGATGAATTGGTTCCCCTCGAAATCGGCCGTCGATTGTTCGACGCGGCACCTAGTACGAATAAACGCTTCTTTGCAGTCGAAGGCGCCTATCACAACGATCCGATGCCGCCAGCGTACAATGATGTGCTGCAACAGTTCTTGGAGTCGCTGCCCGCCCTCAACGTCGCGCAAGCACCTGTGCGTGGCACACCTTGATATTCAGTGAAGAGCGTCGTTGACGACTGTTGCCCAGGATCGCTCTGCGAGGTTATAAAGCAGGCAGTCAAACCAGGAGGACCCAACGATGCGATCACGGATTTGGTTAACGCTCTGCCTGACTGCCGTTCTGTTCGGTTGTAGCGCCCCCAACGCGCCGACAGAAACGTCGTCGACAAACACGAAGTCAGCACCAATATCGTCGGCTCCCGCGGATAGTGCGGGCGGCAAGGATGACGAGCACAAGCAATCGACGGCAGTGGGAGAAAATGACGCCAAGCCACCCGACGACAGCGAACTGCCAAAGAGCCAAATGCCAACCACCGCCGATCCTGCAACGTCTGGTAAAAGTGTGGGCGAGTTGATCGAGCAACTGGGTAAATCGAACGCTCGTGAGGCTGCATCGGCCGCCCTCGTAGCCAAAGGACCCGCGGCCGTTTCATCGCTGACCGACGCGCTGAGTAATGAGAACTGGCGAGTCCGCGCTGGGGCGGTCTTTACGTTGAGTCAGCTCGGCAAAGACGCCGAGGCAGCACTTCCCGCCCTGAAGAAAATCGCCGAAACCGATGCGGAAGAGGCCGTTCGCGATGCCGCGCTCTTCGCCATGGACGCCATCGAAGGCCGCCAACCATGAAGAACATCCGCGTGGCCGCCGTTCAATTTCAACACGCGCCGGGCGACAAGCACGCGAACCTGGCGACAATTCGCCGCTTTGTCAAACAAGCCGCCGAACAGCGCGTGGAGCTAATTGTCTTTCCCGAATGTTGCATTTCCGGCTATTGGCATCTGCGAAGGCTTTCGCGCGATCAATTGTTAGAACTGGCCGAGCCGGTGTTCGACGGGCCGGCCTCGCAGGCGGTGATGGATATGTCGCGAGCGTACGGCATGACGATCGGCGCGGGTTTGGTCGAATTGGGCGGCGACGGGCAGATGTACAACACGTTCGTGGTCGCGATGTCCGACGGCCGGTTCGTGCGGCATCGCAAGCTGCACGTGTTCGTGAGCCAGTTCATGCGGTCGGGCAACGAGTTCACCGTGTTCGACACTCCGCACGGCTGCCGCGTGGGCGTGTTGATCTGCTACGACAACAACATCATCGAAAACGTGCGAGCCACCGCGTTGGCCGGAGCGGAGATTCTGCTCGCGCCGCATCAGACCGGTGGCTGCAAGTCGGGCAGCCCGTTTGCGATGGGTGTGATCGATCGCGCCGTGTGGGACCAGCGAGACCGCGATCCGCAGCGCATTGACGCCGAACTGCGCGGCGACAAGGGACGCGGCTGGCTGATGCGCTGGCTCCCCGCGCGGGCGCATGACAACGGCATGTTTCTGATCTTCAGCAACGGCGTCGGACCCGACGACGATGAAGTGCGCACAGGCAATGCCATGATCCTGGACCCGTATGGCCGCACGATCGTCGAGACATGCCGCGCCGGCGACGACATGGTGGTCGCCGATCTCGACGCGTCGCTCCGCGACCGCTGCACCGGCGTCCGCTGGATCAAAGCCCGCCGCCCCGAACTCTACCATTCACTCGCCGTCAAGACCGGCCGCGAACAAGATACGCGGGCGGTGCGGTTTGAGTTTGATAAAGAGTGACGGGGGCGAAATGACGAATGACGAAATACCCAATGACGAAAGAATGTCGAATGACGAATGTCGAATTTGGCATGCTCGCTCGCGGTCTGACTGTCATTCGTCATTTGGGCTTCGTCATTCATTCGTCATTTGTCATTTGTCATTTGTCATTTGTCATTTGTCATTTGTCATTTGTCATTTGTCATTTGTTCTGCCCGCGATTACTTGAAAGCAACTCAATCAAGAACGCGGTCGCTTCATCGGCGATTCCCGGCGCCGTGCTGTCGCGTGGGCCGGCGACGTTTAACACTTCGATCGAATTCTCCGATAGCCAGCGACGTGCAGATGCAAGGTCTGGCGTTGTGTTGAGGTCGATCGACAAGTACGGTTTGGCGTGTTTCACCGTCATGCGATAGGTTAGCTCGGTCCCGCCGCTCAATTCTCCGCGGTAGAGGATCAACGTGCCGTCCGAGTCGATGACGTTCTGCTGCGTCCGGACCCAGTATTCCGACGATGTGGTTTCGGTCAATTGATACCGCCGCGGAATGACGCCGTCTTCGGCCAGTCGGCCACGCGGACACCATCCACCGTGCTCAATGCCCAGCGCGATGGCAGCATCCAATGCGCCACGGTCCACGCCAGTCTGTCCGCCGGAGACGATTTTACGCACACGATGAGTAACAGATTCGGCTTGCATGCCGAAATAGTAGCAGGTTTGCGATGCGGAACACTACCGGACTGTCAACGAGTTTTTACAGTTGTGCGGCTCCCGTCCTAACTCGTTTAACCGCAAGCCGCAGGCGTGCGCGGTCGTCGACGTTGCGTAACGCTGATTCGCACGCCTGCGGCTTGCGGTTAAACGAGTCGCGCGAATTGTTGCCGCGTGCAACTTGCGGCGCGTCGGGCGAAGTGTTGCGCCGTCAATTATTCACGGCATGGGACATAGTGCTGGATACATGCCGTGCAATTCATCCAGCGGCGGAACATCGACGACAGTGCCGGCCGGCAGGCGGTCAGGTTGCGGGAAGCGCCCGCAATTGTGGTGATACAGGGCCTTGTAATAGATACTCGTGCCGTATGCCCGCTCGGAGATTAGCCAAAAGCTGTCGTTGGGCAAAACGACCTGCGTGCGCGTGGCGGTGTCGATGGGCTTCAACTGCAGATCGGCGGGGGACGGCAATAGGGTTGGCTGTTCATCGAAGCCTGCCGCCGGACGAACGTGGTACTGCGACTCGCGCAGCGAGTTGAAGTGCGTGGCGTCCGAATCGAACTTGAATTCAGACTGCGGGCGTAATCGTAACGGCGGCAAAAACGGCTTGGCGTCTTCGTCGTCAAACTCGGCAGGGCCTGCTTCGACTGGAAAGGGTTCGTAGGCAGGGGAGTCGGTTTTTCGGTTTTCATACTCACCACTTTGCTGGAGCAACGTCGGGTCCGGCAGCAACGATGGCCGCTGTCCTTCGGCTGGAACGGCCGGGTTTATGAAGCCTCGTTGAGCGCCAGCGTCTAGCGGAGTGGAAAGTTGCTGATCCTGCGACGGGGAAGTCGCATACGAATTAAAGTCCGATTCGTTCGCCTGCAGAATCACGGGCTGTTGGACGAATCCGTTGGCCGGCGGTTTGCGGACTTCGGTGGCGGTAAGAGAATCGGGGTCCGCCAGAGACGCCGGCGGAGCGATCGCGTAACCGCCGAATCGCCCGTACGCCAGCACCGCGAAGGCAGCTATCATGACTGCAATCACGGCGAATCCGGTCTTGTGCTGCTTGCTCATGATTTCGCCCCCTCCATGAGGCCGAAGTGTCGCGGCGTTCGCCAGAACGCGGTCTTTCCGGCATCATCCGCACTCTGGCGAGTGCAGCTACGGTTTTGAAATGCGCTCTAATCCTCCGCCCTTTGAGCGATTCGCAGGCGAGCGCTGCGGCTGCGCGGGTTGCGTTCAACCTCCTGTTCGGACGGACGAATTGGCTTCTTCGTTAATACCACATACCGTTTATCGTCACGAAATGCGTCCTTCACCCGGCGATCTTCCAACGAATGAAAACTAATAATCCCCACGCGCCCGCCCGGCCGCAGGCAGTCGGGGATTCTTTTGAGGACAATTTCCAGCGATTGAAGTTCTTCGTTGACGGCAATTCGCAGCGCTTGAAAAGTTCGCGTAGCCGAGTCGATACGTTGTTGGCCGGCGCGCGGCACACAACGGCGCACCAACGCGGCCAACTGCGCGGCCGTGCGAATCGGCTCGCCGCGGCGCGCTTCGACGATGGCCCGAGCAATTCTGCGGCTGTAACGTTCCTCGCCGTATTCGTAAATC
The DNA here is from genome assembly GCA_041744735.1 of Pirellulaceae bacterium. Classification (GTDB taxonomy): domain Bacteria; phylum Planctomycetota; class Planctomycetia; order Pirellulales; family Pirellulaceae; genus JBGTKH01. The sequence goes on from JBGTKH010000533.1 coordinate 7,086, forward strand.
ACGTTGGCCAGAGGCTCGGCACGCAAACGGTTCATCAGCCGCCAGGCGGGCTCGCCTTGCTGTGGATCAAACCGCAAATCCAGCGGCCCGTCGCTGTCGAAACTGAAGCCTCGGTCCCCGTCCGCCAGTTGATCGCTCGATAGTCCCAAATCCAGCAGCACAGCATCCACAGCATTGAGTTCCAGTTGTTCCAGTACCGCTGGCAGATCTCGAAAGTCCGAGTGCACTAACTTCACCGGCAGTCCTGCCAGATTGTTTTCGGCCGCGTCAATCGCCGCCGGATCTCGATCAAGTGCGATGACCAACCCGCTGTCACTAACTCGCTGGGCCAACATCCGCGTGTGGCCGCCGCCGCCGAGCGTGCCATCGACGATGGTCTGCCCCAGCGCGGGCGACAGCCAATCGAGTACTTCGTCCGCGAGGACGGGAACATGTAGCGGAGTATGTCGAGCCATGCGTGCAATTCTACCGGACGCAAAAGCAAACGACCCAGGGCGACATCCATGTGCCCCTGTAGGGTCGATGCCAGTGAGAAGCCTGTCGCCGAAGCAACGAACTTCCCACACGTTCGCGGCCGAGAGACTTCCTTGCTCTCGTACCCGCGCCCGGTCGTTCGATCAGTGGCCGCTGACCGACCGACACCCGACGCGCATGGCGAACTCACGGACGGACGTACACTCTGTGTCTTGGTCTATCGGGGCTGCGTTGGCCGCGGGCCCGCCTCCGCAGGTTGAAATGATTCGGTCGATACCGGCCCGCGCGGCAAGATTGCCGTGCGGCTGGCTTCGGTAAATGCATTCTCGGCGATTTCGTCGTACTGAGTTTGTTTCTGGGCCAGATATTCCTCCCACCGCTGCCGGTCCCAAATCTCCAGGTGATCCCGCACGCCGAGCAGGAATACCTCTTTGCTGAGCGACGCCAAATTCATCAACTCGGGCGGAATCCGCACGCGCCCTTGCCGGTCAATCTCCACACTTTGAGCCTGAGTGAAAAAGAGGCGGCTAAACGCTCGCACGTCTTGCCGAGTGGGCGAACCTTGGTCCAACTGAACCGCCAATTTGGAAAACGCCTCTTGCGTGTAAAGCGCCAACGATCCGTCGGTTCCCGGTGCTAGGTACAACAGCGAATTGTTGGGGTGTCCCAGCGCGTCTCGCAGCCGTTTGGGGATGGCGAAGCGACACTTTTCATCAAGCGATCGGAGAAAAGTACCGGTTAGAAACATCGGTTACCACTTCCATCCACTTAGCCCCACAAACGCCCAAGCATACCCACGCACGGCCCCACGTCAACATGATTTTTCGCCTCCGCAACGTGCCGCAGAGCGGCATTGGCGACCTAGGTGCATACGTGTAGAGCACTTCCAACAAAAGGCAAAAAAATGTGCGGCGAGGAAAATTTCTTGGCGGGCTAGTCAGGAGCGGTGAGTGACTCGTAAAGCCGCTCGTAGGCTTTGACCATCGCCATGAGCGAGAAGCTTTCGGCGACCCTCTGACGGTTGTATTGGCCAAGCTGCTCAGCACGCCGCGGGTCTTGCAATATACCCACGATTTTCCGCTGAAAACCAGGAATATCGGCGACTGTAACCGCTTGATCTTCGGCCAAGTTTCCCAGAATCTCGGCGACGCCCGCGACATTTGCGGCGACGACCGGCAGCCCTGTCGCCATCGCTTCCAGCAGCGCGTTGGGCATGCCCTCCCAACGAGAGGGAAGGACCAGCAAATCACAGCTCGCCAAAATCGCCGGCACGTCCTCTCGCCAGCCCGCAAAGTGCACTCGCTCGGCGATTCCAAGCGACTTTGCCTGAACTTCCAAAGCCGATCTTTGCGGCCCATCACCCACGATCAGTAGGTCGTGGCTCGGCAATTGTGCAAGTACGTCCGGCATCAAACTCAGCAACCAGTCTACGCCCTTTTGGTGGTCGAGTCGCCCGACATAAATAATAGCTCGCCGCCCGTTTGGAACGCCAAGTTCTTGAAGATCGACGCATTCAACTGCGGGAAAACGAGACAACTCGATCCCGTTAGGAATTGTGATCAGTTTTTCTTGTGGCATTCCGGCGGTTTTGCACACATATTCGGCGACCGCTTGACTTACACACACGATCCGATCTACGCGGCGACAGATGAACCGCTCCGCAAGATGGCGCCAGCGGCTGGGATCAGTCACTCGAATGCCAGTGACCACGACCGGCACCCCTGCACGCCAAGCGGCCAGCGTGGCAACGATGTTGGCGTGGAACAGAAAGGATTGCAGTATGTGTGGCGACTGCTCAATTAGCATCTTTCTCAGCCGGCGGACGGCGGAAAGAATCTGCCTCGGACGGTGGACGCCGACAAATCGCACAGGAACTCCGGCCGCTTCCAACGATCGGACCAACGCGGCCTTCCCTTCAGCCGGTCTGGGTGCTAGCGAATACACCACGGGCTCGAATCGCGTGCGAGCCAATCCGAGTGCCAGATTGACCAAACACCGCTCAGCGCCGCCGACTTCCAATTCGGTGATGGCCAGTGCCACTCGCAGGCGGCCGGTCGCGGAGTCAGTTGGTGGTGTCATGGAGATTTATGTCGGACTTAGAACAATACGATTATGACTTGCCGCGTGAATTGATCGCCCAGCAGCCACTTGCCAAGCGGTCGGACGCGCGGCTGATGGTGGTCGACCGCCGGACTGGCTCGATCTCGCACGCGCACGTCCGCGATCTGCCCGAAGTACTTGCATCGAGCGACAGTCTGGTCCTTAATGATACCAAGGTAATTCCCGCGCAACTGATCGGTTATCGCACCAAAACGGGCGGCCGCTGGCAAGGACTTTTTTTGGCGGCCGATGACGGCGGCACTTGGCGGCTGCTGGGCAAGACTCGAGGCAGGCTCACCGCTGGCGAGACGTTGACGCTTCAGGACCGCGAGGGCCGAGACGCCGTGGTGTTGCACCTCGTGGCCAATTTGGGTGCCGGCGAGTGGGTGGTTCGTCCCGAACCAGCAGAAGATGCCCTCACGGTGCTCGATCGCGTGGGCCGAGTCCCATTGCCAGGTTACATCCGCGGCGGCGAGATGCGCGATGCTGATCGCCAAGCGTATCAGACGGTATACGCGGAGAAGCCTGGCGCTGTGGCGGCGCCCACCGCGGGCTTGCACTTCACGCCCGACCTGTTGAGGCTGTTACAAAGTCGCGGCGTCAAGATTTGCCACTTGACTCTGCACGTCGGCCTAGGGACCTTCCGGCCGATTACGGCCCAACGACTGAGCGAACACCGCATGCATTCGGAATGGGGATGCATCGACGCTGAAACGGCCGAGACGCTTCAGCAGCGGCGCGCGGCAGGCGGGCGGCTCGTCGCCGTCGGTACAACCTCGGTCCGAGTTCTGGAGACCGCGGCAGCAGACGGCCGCTTGAAACCGTGGCGCGGCGAGACTGCGTTGTTTATCCGTCCGCCGCACCAATTCCAGGCCGTCGATGCGCTGCTGACCAACTTTCACCTGCCGAAGAGTACGCTGCTAATTCTCGTGCGCACGTTTGGCGGCGACCAATTGATTCGGCGGGCCTACACGTCGGCCATCCGGGAACGCTATCGATTCTACAGCTACGGCGACGCGATGCTGATACATTGACATCGTAACCCGACGCGTAAGCGAGGGAGTTCGACAGCAGTGGTCCTCGCTTACGCGTCGGGTTTCGATGGATGACTCTCGGTTGGGTCACTTACCCGTCTCGTAACTCGTCCAGCATCTTGGCCAGCGCGACTTGTTGCGGTTGCGGCAGCGCGGCGAGCAGGTGCTGGCTTGGCACATCGAAACGTAAGACACCCGTGCCACCAGACTCTTCGAAGTGGACGTCGCCAAGAGTGGCACGAATACGCTGGGTGAGGCCGACAACATCCAGCTTGTCTGAGAGTAAATCGCCGACGGGATACAGTTCCAGTTCCATTCGCGAGGCGAGCAATTGCGGCGTGGTGACCTGCAATGTGTTCTCGTCGACGACGCGGTAGGTCAGATCCATCGGGCGCAGCAGTGCAACCAGCGCGTCGGACAGTGGTTGTTTGTCAACGGTGAAGGTCATTTCCGAATTCGGCGGCCAGCCCTCGGTCGCGGCCGCGCGCCAGTCTACAAGAATCCGCACGCCGGCCGTCTGACCAAACCGCTTGAGGATTTGAACCAACGGAGCCGGACGTACATAGTTCACGCTGATCGGCGTTGCCAGCTTCGCTTGGGCGCGGGCTGTGCGCGATTCGATTTTGAACAGCGACGGATCGTAACTGCTGCGCGGCGAACTGCCGCGGGCCACGCGCAGTTTTTCGCAGAAGACAAACACTTGAAAGTGTACCGGTTCGCTCTGCTGAATTACCAAGGACGAGTCCTGAACTTGTAACTTGCCCAGCCCACGGTTGGTTGCCCACGATTCAGGCTCGATCAGGCTGGTAATCAAATCGGCCAGAACCGCGAGCTGCTGCGAGTCTTTACCCGCGAGATCTTCTACGTTGTAAGATGCCTGCCGCAGTGTGCCGTCGGCCGGACCGAGACGAGTCACGACCAGTTGTCCGCCCGACTCTTCAAAGCCGAGACCCAACGGTGTGAGCGTCGCTTCGAGCACCCCGTTGACGGTTGTGTCGCGCTCGCGAACGCTGATTGCTGAGTCTCCAGTCCGGCGAACGAATGTCAACGCTTCCGGTTCCAACGTAATTGGAATCGTGCTCATGTCGGAAAGGAACTGCACCAGGTCGGCCAACGGCACGTCGGAAAAATCGAGGGCAGCAATCGGATCGTCCAGCCGCTGCTTTACGTCCACGTGCCGCGGCGCGGGGCGCGGCAACCGCGTTTCGTCCGCCGCGACCTCTGTGGACAGCGATGCCGTTTCCATCGGCGATTCGATCGACGTGTCGGGCGGAGTGTACGGTGTGTCGTTAATGAATGGAGTGAACTTGCTAGTTGAAGCGATCAGGTCCAAGTTCGGATCGATGGTCGCGGTGGCCGTGTCATCGCCCTCGACGCGCGGGACCAAACCGGGTGGACCGTCGGCCGGGGTTGTGTCCGCCGGTTTCGGCTGTGGCGATTCAGGGTTGACCGGCTTTTCCGTGACTTGGTCATTTGTCTCCGCGGGCTGAGGCGGCGGCACTGGTTTCACCGGTTCGACAGCTTCGGCAGGTTCCACGTCCGCGGGCTTGGGCGCATCCGCGGCGTTCGCGACATCCGCTGGAGATGCTGCGTCGTCGTTTTCAACAGGCGCTTCGACATTCTGCGGCTGCTCGTTGTCAGAGTCCGCGGCCGCGATCGCAGCATTGTCCGGCGCGGCGGAAAAGCGGCTGGCTACCAATACAAAGAGACCAAACGCCAGCAGCACGCCCACCGTCGCGGCAGCGCTCATCATCAGCCACTGCAGCAGACGCTGCGTTGCGGGCGTTGTCCAATCGGCGTTGGGCAACAGCAGAGGGTCGGTGGGCGGTGCGGCGAGTGAAGATTGACCGTGAACCGGCGGTTCGACGAGCGCCGCGTCGGAGATTGGCGGGTCCTCCTCGGACGACTCCACGACAACCGTATCCGCCGAGAGACTCACGTTGGGCGAACCGCCGACACTGATCTGGCCGGAAGTGATTTCTCCGAGCTGTTCGCTCGCCGCGACGTGCGCGGGCGGCCCCGCGACGAATGACTCTGTGGGATGGGCCGGCACGTCGGACAAGATAGAAGCTGCGTCGTCAAACGTGTTTTCCACTGGCGCCGGCGGAGCTGCGGCCACGGGTGAAGTTGCGGCGCGCCACCTGCGCCGTTCGCCGGATGTTTCCACCTGCCCAGTCAAAGCATCAGCGGGTGCCCCGGTCAGCGGCTGCCAAGTGGGCGGCGCTTCGACCAACACCATGCTGCCGCATTTGGGGCAAGCCAAAATCTGGCCGATCACCGACGGTTCGCGCACCTTGAGCTTCGCATGGCACGTGGTGCAGGAAATGGAGAATAATTCCACGACGCGCTCGCCTCGATCCGATTTCAAGCAGGATGTGTCTGTTCCCTTGCCGATCAATTGTACATTCCAATTGGACGTACGCCAAAAGCCCTACGATCACCACAATCGGCAATGCGCGACGCGTGCTCAAACGCTGCTAGCTGGATTTGAGTTGAAAGGTGGTCGGCAACGCAAGTTTGTCGCGGTCTGCCGCCTGTCGTGTCGTGAACAGAATGATCTGCTTGCTTGGGTCAGCGGGATCGGGGCCGATGAGCCAGACGAGCTTTTGCGCCGGATCGGACGCGTCTTTCGCCGATGGGTCAGGGTTAGCCTTCCGCGCCAGGCCCGTCAGGATGTCACCCAGCGGGGCGTCGGCCATCTTGAAGTCCGCAATGCGTTGATTCTGCGTGATCCCATCCAGCTTCAGATCGGGGCCCATCAACTTGATGCGAAATTCGAAAGGCAAATTCGGCAGCTCATCGATCACCGCCTTCTCAACATCCGCAGCAGCGTTGATCAAATCTTGCTGCGGAATGTCAAAGGTCATTTTGTGCTGCAGCACTTCCTGCATCGTTTTGGGACCGGCGGCCACCGTGGGACCGCCGCCCGTGGGAACGTACTCGGCACCGGGCGTGGACACCATCACCAGTTCACTGGCCGCAAACAAGTTGTGAGCTGAGTGGCCGGGAAGCACCGCGTTGATAACAGCGTGCTCCTGTTCTGCGCCGATGCGCGTGTTACCGTGCATGAAGCGGATCATTTGCGGATACCGCAGTGCGACTCGCCGCCAAAACGGATGAGGATTCAACGAGACGATGTAGTCCTCGATTGCCTGCGGGAGTTCCTGCAGCCGGTTGCGAAACTCACTAGCCAATCGATACGGTTCTTTCTCCAGCGACGCGTACAGTCGCATCTCGAGATAAAAATCTCCGCCGAAGTGCGTGCTGACCATACCCGCCTGCAGCCCGTCGCCCAAAAACCAAAACAGCGGCTTGAGAGCCTTCTCGCGCGGGCCGGTGAACAGCTTCTGACCTTCGTCGTTGAACAGATAGTTGGGAGCGAACAGCAGCGTGAAGTGCCGTTGCGAGTCCGACACGTTCAGCAGCCGATCAATTTCCTTACGCAACGGCGGCGGAGCACCCTGAAATTGCATCACTAGCTTGACTTCCGGCGCTGCACCCATCACGAAAACCTGCCCGGCGGCGCGCGGCGGCGCGTGAAACGACCAACCGCGACTGTCGTAGAACGTGCCGTTCGTGTCGGTAACGGGTGACGGGCTGCCCCAGCGTGCGACCAATTCGGGCTCAGGCATGGGCGTGCGCAAACGGACGACGAAGTGCGGCCGCGGCGTCTTTCCCTCGTTGTCGTGCAGGCTCATGATAAGCTGCTCGACCTGATCTAATTTCACACCCGAGGCCATTTCCCAGTCGGCTCGCGCAGCTTCAAACTCCGGCCCCAGTGACTGCATCACCTTTTGGCCTTCGTTGCTGGCGAGCATGTCCGCCGGCCGCACGATCACGAAAATCTGCGCGCCGGTAGGCACGTAATCGAGCACGATCGCCGAGCCGGTTGTCGGCGACGCCCATAGCAACTGGCCATCGTCGGCGACGATGTTTTGCACCAAAACGGTCGGTTGATTTGTCGCGGCGCCGGTTGCACCCGGAGTACCCGTCGTGCCGCCGCCATTGGCAACCACCGTTGTTCCGCCCGTGCTAGTGCTGCCCGTGCCTGTGCCGCCGGTTCCCATCGTTCCGGTGACTGAGCGGCCATTTCCGATCGTGTTCGTGTTTACGGTATCAGTGCCGTTGCCATTTGTTCCCTCGGCAACACCGTTTTCAGGAACGTCGCCGCCGCCGCCCATCATGTTCAGCGCGACCAGACCGATGATGGCCAAAACGGCCGCGGCGCCCAACGACGACGCGAGCATGACCATCTTCTTCTTT
>JBGTKH010000534.1:0-11424 GCA_041744735.1 Pirellulaceae bacterium
ATGCCCGCCAAAGGCCGCGTCGCCAGCCGCCCGCTGGACGCCGCCGAACGCACCGCCCGCCTTGGTAGCCGAACTCGTGAGAGTTCGGTTTCCGCTGTTGGTAGCCGAACTCGCCAGAGTTTGGATTCCGCTGTTGGTAGCCGAACTCGTGAGAGTTCGGATTTCGCGGAGAAGATCGGAAGTCTCACGACTTCCGCTACGGCGCTCGATGTGCTCGGCGAAGAAACCTGCGACATCTTTCTCAACGATCACGCCTATTGGAAAAATGTCCCGCGGCCGGTCTGGCAGTACACGCTGGGCGGTTACCAAGTCCTGAAGAAATGGCTCAGCTACCGCGAACAATCGCTGCTCGGCCGGCCGCTGACCGTCGACGAAGTCACCTACTTCCGCGACGTCATCCGCCGCATCACCGCCTTGCTGCTGTTGGGCCCCACGCTCGACGCCAACTACGCCGCAACCAAAGCAAACAGCTACGCCTGGCGCGAAGGGTCATGACACTCTCCTTGACCGGCTCGAACTCCAACTTCGACCGGCGGGCGGACGGTTATGACGAGTTCCGTCGCTTAGACGTTTCTCGCAGCAGTTTCCGCAGTTCCTTCCACGGCCGGTGCAAGGCAATGGCGTCCGTGAGTTTATCCAGAGCCTTGTCCGGAAGCTCGCGGACTTTGACCGCGTCCGACTCGGTGAACTCCGGATTTGCAGCGGACAGCAACCGCACCAACGTTTGCACGCGGCCCTCGCGCAGGCCAGCTTCCTTGCCACGTTGCTCGCCACGTTGCTCAAGATGTTCCAACAGAGTCATGACACTCTCCTTGACCGGCTCAAACTCCGCCTTCAACGATAACAGCGAGTGGCGGATTTCGGGTTCGTCCTCGGGCTGCGTGACGGCCATTAAATAGTATAACGCCCGCCGTAACTCGCGGCGAACCTGTTCCGGCGGCGGTGGTGATACCGTTTGGGCTCAGACGTACAGAATTCAATTTTGCCGGTACATGGTTGGTGTTTTCAGCTCACGTTTTCGCCGGCAAAATTGAATTCTGTACGTCTGAGCCCGGCCGCGGTTATAGCGCTTAACGCCAAATGGTATCACCACCCCGGCGGCAGGTGCGAACAGAGGTCGCGCAGCACGCTGTGGAACTCCATCCACCGCTGCGGTTTCCCTTCGCCGACGGTGAGGTAACAGGAGTGGTTGGCGCTCGGCTGCTGGATTTGCGGGTGTAATTCATGAATAATGCAGCGACATTGACGGACTCTTATGCACTATCGAAGGAACTGCGCCATGAAATCAACGTATTTTGTCCTCGTCGTATGGCTGCTGACACACGTTTCGGCGCTGAATGCCGCTGAGCCTGCGCTCGAAAAGATCGACCTCTTCATAGCCGGTGAAGACGGCTACAAGCTGTATCGCATTCCGGGGATTGTGGTCACCAAGAGCGGCACGGTGCTGGCGTATTGCGAGGCTCGCAAAAGCGACTCCGGCGACTGGGGACCGATTGATGTGTTGTTGCGCCGCAGCACGGACGGCGGAAAGACGTGGCTGCCTCGCCAGCAAATTGTGCATCTGGAAGGGGACCTGCCGATCAATCCGGTCGCGGCGGCGCAGAAGCTGGATCAGCCGGGCGACAATACGGTCAACAACCCTGTAGCGATCGTCGATTACGAAACCGGCGCGGTGCACTTTCTCTACTGCCTCGAATACATGCGCTGCTTCTACATGCGCAGCGACGACGATGGCGTGACTTGGACCGAACCGGTTGAGATCACCAAAACGTTCGAGGCGTTTCGGCGGGAGTACGACTGGAAGGTGCTGGCGACAGGACCGGGACACGGAATTCAACTCACCAAGGGCAAGCAGAAGGGGCGGCTAGTTGTGCCGGTATGGCTGTCGCTGGGGACGGGCGGGCACGCGCATCGGCCGAGCGTCACGGCGACGATCTTCAGCGACGATCACGGCAAGACATGGCAGCGAGGCGACGTCGCTGTGCCGGACACGGCTGAGTTCATCTATCCCAACGAGACCGTCGTCGTACAGTTGGCCGACGGCCGCGTGATGTTGAATTCGCGCAGCGAGTCGAAGCGGCATCGGCGGCTGGTCACGATCAGTCCCGACGGCGCCACCGGTTGGTCGAAGCCGCAGTTTGACGACGCGCTGCTGGAACCGATTTGCATGGCCGGCATCGTGCGCGTGCACGAGCCGACGGACAATCAACCGGGCGTCATCGCTTTTTCTAATCCTCACAATCTGTCGCGCCGCGACGGTAATGAAGTCGCCGGCCGGCCTCGCGATCGGGTGAACGTATCGATCAAGCTAAGTTACGACGAGGGCAAAACTTGGCCGCTGAATCGCACGTTGGAAGAAGGCTTCAGCGGCTACAGCGACTTGGCCGCGCTGGCCGACGGAACGATCCTCTGCTTCTACGAACGAGGCAGCACCGACGGACTAAACATCTACCGCGCCGGGCGGCTAACGGTCGCACGCTTCGGTGAACAATGGGTGCGCGGCTCTAACAAGGTAGGACGGATTGCCAATCCGTCCGGGACGCAAGACGCATTCGGGACGGAATCGCATTCCGTCCTACTTAGCGACGATTCGCCGCGATACGAAGCGGACATCTGCGTTTACGGCGGCACGTCCGGCGGTATCGTGGCGGCCGTTCAGGCGGCGCGGATGGGCAAGCGGGTCGTGCTGGTCGAGCCGGGCCGGCACCTAGGCGGAATGACATCGGGCGGGTTAAGTGCCGTTGACATCGGCGATCCGCGCAGTGTCGGCGGGATCGCGCGCGAGTATTTTACGCGACTGGTCGCCGGTTACAGCAAGACGTTGAATTGGGACCAGCCCTTCCAAGGTCACGGGGGACCGGCGACCGGCGGCGCCTATTCGATTGAACCTCATGTTGCCGAGCGGCTGTTCGACGAAATGGCGGCAGAAGCCGGCGTGATCGTGCTGCGCGAGGCACGGCTGCAGTCGGTGAAGAAAGACGGGGCTCGCATTGTCGAGTTGATAACGGACGATGGCCGCTCGGTACGCGCGAAGATGTTTATCGACGCCACGTACGAAGGCGATCTGATGGCGGCGGCGGGCTTGACTTACACGCTGATGCGCGAAGGGAATGCCAAGTACGGCGAGACTTACAACGGCATTCACTACGACGAGAAGTACAAACCTCGCACCAATCACCAACAGCCGGGTGCCAACGGCCGAGTACCCGGCGGTCAGGGCGTGTGGGACCGCGACTTTCCCGTCGATCCTTACGTGATCAAAGGCGATCCTTCGAGCGGCCTGCTGCCTTTGCTCAATCCCGGAGAACCGGGACGGTCCGGTGAACCGGCGCCGGGCGTGCAAGCCTATTGCTTTCGACTCTGCCTGACCACCGCCAAAGACCGTCTTCCGATCACTCCGCCGCCGGATTACGACCCGAGACGTTACGAACTTGTTGCCCGCTTCATCGAAGCCTGTCTGGCGAACGGCGACGACATGGACCTGCGGTGGTTTAGCAAACACGATCCGCTGCCCAACGACAAATGGGACTTCAATACGGCAACGTTCGGCGGCAATCTGCCGGGAGCCAGTTGGGAGTGGCCCGCAGCCAGCTACTCAAGACGCGCCGAGACTGCCAAGGAGATTGAAAACTATCATCGCGCTTTGTTGCATTTTCTGGCGACCGATCCGCGCGTGCCGGAAAAAGTGCGGGACGACGTCCAGCGTTTTGGTCTGCCGCGCGATGAGTTTACCGACAACGGCGGCTGGCCCCATCAGCTTTACATTCGCGAAGGGCGGCGGATGGTCAGCGATTTGGTAATGACCGAGCACCACACGTTCGGCCGCCAGATTGCACCGCACTCGATCGGCCTCGGCTCGTACGGCACCGACACGCACGAGATTCGGCGCATCGTCAAGGACGGCGTCGTATCGCGCGAAGGCAAAACGGCGACGGGCCGCGGCGGATTTGGACCGTATCCGATCGGCTACCCTGCCATCGTACCGAACCAAAAAGAGTGCGAAAACTTATTCGTCACGTTTGCCCTGTCCGCCAGCCATACCGCCTTCAGCAGCATTCGCATGGAGCCGGTGTTTATGGCCACCAGCCAATCGGCGGCGACCGCAGCCAGTCTGGCGATCGATGACAACGTTGCCGTGCAACAGGTTGACTATGAGAAACTGAAGGCACGGCTGATCGCCGACGGGCAAGTCTTGCAGTGGCCGCCGGCCGTCGCACAAGCCAGTAGCCGAAGTCGTGAGACTTCGGACCGAACCCCGCAGACTTCGGACCGAACTCTCACGAGTTCGGCTACGGCTGTCGCGGTTTCACCGCTGGCTCCGAAATCCGTAGCTCGACTCTCTGAGTCGAGCGGTCACGACTCGGAGAGTCGTGCTACGTTACGATCCAACGAGCCGGTTCTTCTGGCTAAAAGTTCGTCGCCCGCCGAAATTGATGGCAGGTCGTACGATGTCGTTGTCGTCGGCGGCACAGCCAGCGGTGTGGCGTGCGCGGTGCGAGCGGCTCGCGAAGGCTGCTCGGTGTTGCTGGTCCAGCACAACGGACACATCGGCGGCATGATGACCAACGGGCTGATGCAGTGGGATGCGCTTTACGGCGGACCCCGCTCGCCGCTGTTCACCGAACTGCTGGGCAACATCGAGAAATACTATATCGCTACGTTCGGCCGCGATTCGCCGGACCATCAGACGATTCGCTTTACGCACGAGCATTACCCGATCGGCTGGGCGGAGCCGCATGTGGCCGAGCGTGAATTCAATCGGCTAGTGGCGGGTGAGAAGAATATTACGTTGCTGCTTGAGCACGATCCAACGGCGGTGGAACGGGACGGGGCGGTGATTACGAGCGTGACGCTGCGAAGGCGATTGACGGGTGAGACGCAAGGGAAGGCTTCCGATTCATCCAGCGGGTTGCAGGAAAATGGACGGGTTGACAACCCGTCCTACCATGAGATCGTTGTGCACGGTGCTACTTTTGTGGACGCTACTTATGAAGGCGACTTGTTCGCGCTGGCGAAGGTGCCGTATCGAGTTGGCCGCGAAGGACGAGAGGAATACGGCGAGCCACACGCGGGCAAAGTGTTTACGAACATCGACCACGGGCCACCGCAAGGCGTGGCTCGCGAAGGGCTCAACATTCGCCCCTACAGTTCGCGCCAGGGGAGCGTTGATCCGCAGAGCCCTTTCACAGCCGATGGTGCCGTGCAGGCTTACAATTATCGTTTCTGCGTTACGTCCGATCCGGCCAATCGCATTCCGATCACAAAACCGGCCGGCTACCGGCGCGAGGAGTACGTCGGCTACGAACGCAAGTACATTGCCTCACACAACGGCCCCAATCGCAAGTCGCATGTCAACAGCCCGATCTTGCCGGGTGAGAATCATGACTATCCGGAAGCCGACTGGCCGACGCGCGAGAAGATCATCCGGCGGCATCTCGATTTCGGACTGGGCCTGATGTGGTTCTTGCAAAATGACGATTCGATTCCGCCGGAGCAGCGCGAAAAGTTTCGTGTGTGGGGCCTGCCTAAAGACGAGTATGCCGACAATCGCCATGTGCCTTACGAAATGTACGTCCGCGAGGCGCGGCGGATCGTCGGCCGGCACATCTTCACCGAACACGATGGAATGATTGCCAAGGGCATTGGCCGCACGCCAGTCCATCCCGACAGCATCGCCGTTACCGACTGGTACATGGACTCGCATTCGTGCACGACCGACAGCCGCCCCGGCTTCAAGTACGACGGCAAGCTGATCTTGACGGAAGAATCCCGCCCGTCGCAGATTCCTTATCGAGCGATGCTGCCGCAGGGCGTCGACAATCTGTTGGTTCCGGTTTGCCTTTCGGCCACGCACATTGCCTGGGGCGCAATCCGGCTGGAACCGGTCTTCATGCAAACGGGCGAAGCCGCAGGTCTGGCCGCCGCACTGGCCAAGCAACAAAAGACGACACCCGCTGCCCTCGATGCCGATTTGCTTGTGCGTACACTAGCCCAGCGGCGGCAGCTCATCACATTCTTCAATGACGTAAAGGCCGACGCGCCGGACGACAGAATCGCTGCCGCGCAATACTTCGGCACGAAGGGGTTCTTCGCCGACTACAACGCCCGATTAAACGAACCTCTTAGAGACGCAACAGCAAAAGCATGGGCCGAAGGGCTTACGCAACTCAACGCCGGCACGCTCGACGCGAATCACCTCGCGGCCCGCGTCCACAAATGCGAGTCCAGCGATTCACCGTTGACGGCTGGCACGCGCGGCGACGTGCTTCCGCAAATGTGGATCGAGCGAAACAAACCGTGAATCGCAGCATCAAGTAAAGTGGTACGCTGACAATTCTGAGTGAGGAGAAATGCTATGCCCCGCCGATCTTGCCCATTCGCTACTGGCCTATTGACGTTCTGTGTAACATTGTCCGCCGTTGCTGCCGAGCGGCCCAACGTTTTGTTTATTGCCGTCGATGACTTGCGGAGCGAATTGGGGTGCTATGGTGCAGCTCATATCCACAGCCCGAACATTGATCGGCTGGCACGCACCGGCACCACGTTTTTGCGGGCGTATTGCCAGCAGGCGGTTTGTTCGCCGTCGCGAAGCAGCCTGATGACGGGGCTGCGGCCGGATTCGACCAAGGTCTACGATCTGGTCACGCACTTCCGCACGCATGTGCCGGACGTGGTAACGCTGGGGCAACACTTCAAACAGAACGATTACTACTGCGTAAGCATGGGAAAGATCTATCACGGCGGCTACGACGACGAGCCGACGTGGAGCGAACCCGCGCGGAGACCAAAGAGCGGTGAAGGCTACGTCACTGCGGAGAACAAGAAGACTATTGCCAGCAAGATGGCCGACGCGAAAGTTCGTGGTCTAACCGGCACCGCGCTCAGCCGTGCGTCGCGGGGCACGGCCACCGAAATGGCCGATGTGCCCGATAACGCTTACACCGATGGCGCGGTCGCCGAGTTGGGTGTGGTCACGCTGCGGGAGTTGAGCAAGCGGGACGAGCCATTCTTTCTGGCCGTCGGTTTTCTAAAGCCGCATCTTCCGTTCAACGCGCCGAAAAAGTATTGGGACATGTACGACCCGGCGCAGATCGAGCTGGCCCAGAATCCGTTCCCGCCCAAGAACGTCACGCCATACTCGTTGACGAACTCCGGCGAGATTCGCGTCTATGAAGGAATTCCCGCGAAGGACGACATCTCGGCTGAACAAGCGCGCGAGTTGAAGCACGGTTACTACGCGTGCATCAGCTACACGGATGCCAACGTCGGCCTCCTGTTGGACGAAGTGGACCGTCTCGGCTTGACCGAAAACACGATCGTCGTGCTGTGGGGAGACCACGGCTGGAAATTGGGCGAGCACAACGCTTGGTGCAAGCACACGAACTTTGAGAACGATGCCAACGCGCCGCTGATTATTCGCTCGCCGCACCAGAAGGCACCCGGCGGCAAGACGCGCGGCTTGGTCGAGTTCGTCGACATCTATCCGACGCTCTGTGAATTGGCGGGCCTGTCGCTGCCCGGGCATCTTGAAGGGACGAGCGCCGCGCCGCTGCTCGATGATCCCAATCTGCCGTGGAAGCCGGCCGCCTTCAGCCAATACCCGCGTGGCACGGTGATGGGTTACTCGATGAAGACGGACCGTTATCGCTTCACGGCCTGGAAGGCGAACAAAACAGGAAATGTGCTCGCCGCCGAATTGTACGACCACGAGACTGACCCTGCCGAAAACGACAACGTCGCCGGCCAGCCAGAAAACGCCGTACTCGTGGCCCGCTTGCGAAAGCAACTCGACGCCGGGTGGCGCGATGCACGGCCGAGCGCTCCGGGTAACCAGTAATGTGAGTGCGTTTCAGAGCCCGCGTTTCGTAGCGGAATTCGTGAGGATTCCGAAGTTTCACAACTTCGGCTACGGTTTTGGAGAGCTTTCTTATCAGGAAGCCGTTGTGAGGTGTGAGGATGGTTTTGCGGGTGAGGCAGTCCTCAGTCCGGCAAATTGGCGATCTTATCGAGCAATTGCTGTTTCAAGTTGCCGGTGGCCCGCGCGGCGGCTTGGCGGTAATAGATCTTTGCCACGTTCGGCTGGCCCGCTTCTTCCACGCCGCGGGCACGCTCGATCAAAGCCAACACCTCTTGCTGTTTGTATTCAAGTTCGGCTGCTTGTTGGCGTTGAATGTCGGCCACGCTGATGTCGCCGTGATTGGCGGTGCTGCGGGCCGCGCTGCCCGACGAGCCGACGGTTGGCGGCGGTTCCTCTTGCTGCTTGGCTAGCCCGTCGCGGGCGATCTGCTTGGCGGCTTCTACCGGGTCGCTCTGATTCATTCGTTGTTGATACTCGCGAATCTTCTCGCGCAGCGGACTGGTGTAGTACGGCTGGACCGGTCCGAACGACGCTGGCGGCAGCGTGAACGCGCCGACCACCGGCACGATGCCGGTCACAAACGGCGTTTGGGACGTGTCCGAAAACGTGCCGGGGAAACCGTTCGTCACGGTCACGCTGGGCACTTGTGAAATGTGGCTGCGGCTGCTCCCTTGCCCGAACGCGAAGTTGAAGAACAGATCGACGTCTTTGCCCAGCCGCGCGAACCCGAATTGGCCGTCCGTCGCCGGATCATGGCCGCCGAACGGTGGCACCGCTGAGTTGAACCCGCTTTGTTGGAACATGATGTTGCCGTTGGGATTGAATTGACCGTTCGGCAATAGCCCCACAACCGCCGATTGTCCCGGCGGCAACGTAGCCGGATTCGGGCCGGCGATGTTGAAGCCGAAGTTGAAGCCGATCCGTTCGTAGAAGCTGTCGTTCAGCGTGTGAAACGGCGTGCTGATGTGAGCTTGCTGAGCCAACCCGCACTCGGCGCTCAACCCTGCGAACAGCAGCGCGACGAATACGAACCCGCGGCGTGATGACATGGCTCTCACCTCCTCCGTCACTTAACACCTGGCGCATCCGGCTCGAACCAATCCGCCGAACCGCGCCGCCCCCGACGCCCTGCATTGTATCGGCTCACCAAACCCCGCGTCAATCAATCCGCTCTGCCGGTAGTGATACCATTTGACGAATTCGTAGGACGGACGCCCTCGTCCGTCCTATGTTTCACGCGGATTCGCTGTCGGACGAGGGCGTCCGACCTACAAACGGTATCACTACCGCTCTGCCACGTTGACGAATCGATCTTACCAAGGGAAACTAATAGCCAAGAACGGTGCTTCAATCGCTACGACGGAGAAAGCCATGATTATCTCAGATTACGCATTGATTCACCGCCGGCAATTGGCCGCGGGGTTGACGACAGCCGTAATGTTATCCGCTTGCGTTACGCTGGCAGGCTGTTCGCAAACTTCGTCCAACGGCACCGGCACGACGACAGGCCTCGGCAACTCATCGCCGTCAACCAATAGCTTGATCGCCGAGGGCGAAACGGAATTGGGTCCATACTCAAACGGTACCGGCGCGACGAGCGGCCCGAAAGTCGAAGTGCCGGTCGTCGAAGCACCCCAGCCGCAGTTTCACAAGCCCGAAGTGGTGCTCAGCGAAGCGTACGCCCAGACGTGTCTGGTAAAAGTCGGCGACGCGATGCCGCAGTTGATGCTGACTGACTTGGACGGCAACCCGCAAGCGCTGGATGCGCTGCGCGGCGAGAAGCTGACCATCGTCGTGTTTTGGAGTAAGGGCAAGGCCTACGCTCGCGAACAGTTCACGCGGCTGGGATTCGATGTGCTCGATCGATTCTCCGGGCTGGGCGTGGGCCTAGTCGCGATCAACGTCGGCGACTTGGCCGAGGACGTGAAGAAGATGTACGACGAAGTCGGCCGCGAATTCCCCTGCCTGCTCGATCCCGATGGCGCCGCGTTCGCCGCAGTCGCCACAGAGAAGCTGCCGCGCACTTACGTAATCGATCCCGCGGGCAAGATTCTGTGGTTCGACATCGGCTACTCGCAGTCCACCGAGCGTGAACTAAACAACGCGGTGAACTACTTTTTGCAACCGCCTCCAAAATAGGCCGGATTGCGTCAATTGGAAAACATCTCTTGGACGGCCCTTAGGAAATTGGTACCCTATCGCACCCAACCGGCTTGCGTTGTGCGCTAGGTTGCCTTGTCTGGGAAGTCTGACCAGTGGGATCGCGATGGCCGCTGTTTACCAGCGGCCTCGGGCGACGTCCCATGTGCCTTGAATTGGCGGAAAGGGATCTGCCGATGATGCGATTTGTTGTTTTGCTCTTGGCCACGATATTGTTCGCCGGTTGCCGGTCGGCTGGTCCGGGAGCTAGCCCTTTCGGCGCGACGCGAGTTCCGCCGCCGTCGACCGGCAGCTATGGAGCGCCCAACTCGTACTATCAAACGCCCAGCCAGCCGAGCACGCAGCCGTACGGTGCGCTCCTTGGCGACACTTCGACCTCGTTAGCGGGCAGTCCCACAAGCCGTTCCGCTGACATATCGGCAAGCGAGCCGACCGGACTCAACTGGCAAGCGGCGGGCAGCAGAAACTCGAGCGTTACGATAGATCAAACGGCAGCACTCGGCACGGGGCTATCAGCGCAGAGTAATGTGGCTCCCGCTCGCTTCAATTCGCAAGCCAGCATCAACACACCCAGTTCGTCTGGCTCCATAGACAACACGTCCGCTAGCGGCACGACATATTCCAATTCAATCGCGCAGCTCAACGGCATGCGTGTGAATGACGCCACTCTACTAGCCGAACCAGCCCGCTTTACTCCGGACAACCGTCTGATCGAAATCACACAACTCCCACCATCCACACAGCCCATCAACGGCACCAACAGCCTGAGTTCGACATCCACGACCTCAGCATCAAGTGCCGGCGGAAGCCTGACTGCCACGGCTGATGCGAGTTCATCGAGCGGTCAACTGCGCTGGCGCTCACGGTAGATCTGCAGCCGATTTATTAACACGCGGAACCAGTGCCGGCCACGGGGATTTAGCAGGATTCCAGTTCTTCCCAGCGCTCGTAGGCGGACGCGAGTTGGGCGGTCAGGTCTTTTAGCCGCGATTGTTCGGCGGCGAGGCGGTCGCCGGGTTGTTGGTAGAAGTTGGGCTGGGCCATCGCTTCGTGTAATGATGCAATCTCGGCTTCGAGTTGTTCGATTGTCGCGGGTAGCGATGCCAGCTCTTCTTGCTGCTTGTATGTCAAGCGGCGCTTCGGTTGTTTGTCCGGCGCGCCAGGACGTTAATGGCGGATCGTATTGGCAAGGCCAACGCCAGTGTTCAACATGTGGTAAGATTGTGGTGGTGAGTTGGCCTGCGTCGACGAGCTAGATCCCAGAAGAGTTTTTGATGGCGACCGTTGATCGTCCCACCCCATTGATGGAAGAACTGGCCGATTTCCTGGCGCGCGGCCCGTCTCCTCAGCAATTGCTGAGCTTTCGTCCGTCGCAGGCCGTGCAGCGCCGAGCGCAGGAATTATTG
>JBGTKH010000535.1:0-8400 GCA_041744735.1 Pirellulaceae bacterium
GGAACACGGCGAAAGAACCCGCCGACAAGCACACGCTGGGCGACGCCCTCGTCACGATCTACCAAAACCGCTTCCGCGATTCCGAGTACTTGCCGTTTCTCCGGGCGCGATTCGCGTCCGCGACCGACGACTACAAAGCCAACTACATCTCGTCGCTGTTCGACGCCTTGCTCGCAGCCCCCTGGACGGATCAGCTAGAGCGCGAGGCATTTCAGCGGCTGCGCGAGTTGGCCGTTGAACCGAACGCGGAGAACCGCTTGCTTACGGAGGTTGCCGCGCTGCATCGGTTGGTGGACGCCATGATTGCCAGTCGGCAATCGCTCGCGATACAGCAATTGCGCGATCAGGGCAGTCTCGACGACCTGACGCGCCGGGAATTGGCGGCAAAACAGTTGGAAATCCGCTGTACTGCGCTCGCCGGTGTTGCCACGCGGTTGAGCGAGGAAGCCGCCGACGAGACAGGTACGCTGGCTGACTGGCTGCGAATCGAACAGGCGTGGCTCGACGTGCAGCTTGATCAGAATTTGCCGCAAGTCGAACAGTTCTGCTGGCGCATTCTCGGCCAGTCGCCGATGCGGCTCAACGACGCAGACGCAGACGAAACAGCAACTCCGAGCGAACTGACGCAACGATTCTTGGACATGGCTTTGCGTCAGCGGGCGCTGACGACGGTGATGAATCTGGCCGCGCGCCGCAGCGCGAAGCCGGCTGCCATCGACCGCGTTATTAAGTACCTCGACGCGGGAATCGCACTGGCTGGCGATGATGCGGCACGCTGGCGCATGGCCAAGTTCCAAATGCTGATTGCATTGGACCGGCCGGATGATTTGGATCGCGAGTTGCGAACGTGGATTCGCGACGACGTGCAGACCGCGCCGTGGCGAATGATGCTGGCTCGTCTGGTCGCCGAACGGGGCCAGATCAATGAAGCCATCTCGTTGCTCGAAGCCGCCGAGCGCGACAAACTGCTCTCAGTTGCCGACTATCGCTTGTTGTCCGATTTGTATCACGCCGCCAATCGCCGCGACGCGTACGAGCAAACCCGCATCGAAGCGTATAAGCAGATGTCAGAGGGCCAGCTTGCGCAAATGCTTTATCAGACTCGCGAGCGTTGGTCGCCATCGAACCAGACGCCACCGGAATCGTTCGATGAAGATACGTTGTTCGCGATTCGAGCATTGTTTGAGAAGGCGGCATCGCCCGAACAGTATTTCTGGTACCTCCGTGAGATTTACGCCGCATGTCGCGACTTCCGGCTGTTGGACATGCTGCCCGACGCGATGCTCGGCCGGACGCCGCAGCAGGTCTATGCGTTCCTGCGGAACCTGGACAGCGAGATTCTGCACGAGTTGCGTAACGAGGCCGCGGCGGATGAGATTCTGACCCGCGTGGAAAAGCTGCGCGCCGGTGAGCGGACGCCGACCGACCTGCGAGCGCTGGATCTGCTGGAGGCACTCGTGGAACGCAAATCGTCCGAGGTCATCAATCAGCCTGGGCCGCACGTGGATGCGTGTCTGGCCGGGCTGCGGCGAGCCTTCGATCGGCAATGGGCCGACGGCGAGCCGCAACAGATGGCCGACTGGCTGTATCACTTGGGAACACTCCGTCATCAGCAACTTGTGGACGAACAATTACGCGAGTTGCGAACGCTGCAAACCTTGGCTCCTGCGGCCAGCCGCGACCATCTGCTGATCTCAAACAGTCTGAGCAAGACGTTGTTTTGGAGCTATCACCGCAACGACGAAGCCATTCGGCTGATGGAGACGGAGGTCCGAGAGTACCAACAGGCTCGTCAAGGTCAGTGGCCACATGCGGATTACGACGTGTTGAGCGACTACGTCAGTCTGTACGAAGGCGCGGGCCGTCATACCACGGGAGAGTCCGTGCTGAAGCAATTCCTCGCGAAGCCGCAACATGAGGAACAGGCCAAGTGGCTGCGCGACCGGCTGCTGTCGCTCTACAACCACGCCCTGGAACATGACGGCGAAGTATCGTTGGGCCGCGGCGAAACGCTGTTTGCGAATCTCGTGACCCAAGCGTTCAGGGAACTGAATGAGGCCGGCGACGAGAACGTTCGCTACAACATTGTCACCCGGATCGTCACCACGTTCGACATCGCCGAACGCCACAAGCTGTCCGGCGTCAAACAGCATGTCCAGCGGTTTGCGTTCGAGATTATGCCTGAGTTGCTCAAGCGACAGACTCAACAATATCGCTCGACGGCGACTCATCCCGTGTCGATTATCGCGAGGACGCTAGGCGACAAACCTGCTCTGCAATACATCGTTGAGCGAATGGAGCAGTATCCGCAACGCCTGGAGA
Organism: Pirellulaceae bacterium; assembly: GCA_041744735.1. Lineage (GTDB taxonomy): Bacteria > Planctomycetota > Planctomycetia > Pirellulales > Pirellulaceae > JBGTKH01. The sequence continues at coordinate 2,323 of JBGTKH010000535.1, forward strand.
TTTCTTGGGACAACGGTTGGAATGCCTTTGGTAACGAGTTGGCGACGCATCGCCATCGGATGGCCGACGCGAAACAACCGCTGGGCGAACTGGAGCCGCGCGTGCTCAAGCTAACGATCGCCGAATTGCAGCGGCATCTGCGGACCGGCGAGAGTCGCAGTCAGTACTTGTACCACAACGACTACGGTTACTTCTGGAAAGAGAAGGCGGCCGATTTCGCTCGCGCGGCGAATGCGGTCTATGCCGAGCAAAACGAATCGGGGCGCCGAGCGTTGAATGTCGCTCGGTACCTCTGGCACGGGTTGGACCGGCGTCCGCGAGCCATCGAAATCCTGTTTCAAGCGAACAGCGCTGGCCGGCTGGACGATTCGGCGCGCGAGCAATTGGTTTGGTGGTTGCAAGAGGAGAATCGATACGCCGAATCGATCCCGATCGTGGAACGCTTGATGGCCGACCATCCCGACCGCATGCGGCATCGAGTGCAGTTGATGCTGGCGTACTTCCACACGCGAAGACCGGAGCAGCTTCAAGACTTTGTCAAGCAGACCGACGCATACTTCCATCAGGACGGCCGCTGGCAGGAGAGCAACATTGCCGAGTTCGCTCGCGGTTGCTTGGAGTGTGAACTGTTTGAAGCGGCGGTCGGCTATTTTCAAGAGTCCATCGCGCTGCACCAGCGGAATCCGTCTCGACCGGCAATGGACGATGAGGCGCTGTCGCAGCAATATCAACAACTGGCAAGTGCCTTCTCCGGACTGGGTCGCACGCGCGAGGCGGTCGATGCGGCTTCCGGCGCCATTGTTTGCTGGGGCCCGCGTCACCAGCAGCGACAAGAGGCATTGCAGCAGCTTGAGCAGGTGCTACAAGACGCGCAGGAATTGGACGCTTATGTCAAACACCTCGATGCGGAATCCGCGAAAACCGGCCAGGATAGCCCGATTCTGCGAAAGGCGATCGGCCGTGTGTATCAATCGCAGAACAAGCTTGCCGAGGCGATTGCTCAGTACGAACTGGCCGTGGCTCTGCAACCGGAGGACAAAGAAATCCACCAAGCTCTGATCGAATGTTTCGACGCGACCAATGCCAGCGAACGGGCGACGCGGCAGTTGCTCGCACTGATCGATTTCAACCGGCACGATCTGACGCTGTACCAGCAATTAGCCGAGCGGATGAAGAACAACGAAGCACAAGCCGAACGTGCCGCCACGTCGATCATCGAGGCCGCTCCGACCGAGGCCGAGAACCACGCCGCGCTGGCCGAACTGCGGCAAAAACAGAAGCGCTGGGACGAAGCCATCCCGCACTGGCAACAGGTCGCCGAGCTGCGGCGTTTGGAACCGACGGGGCTGTTGAAGCTCGCGGAAGCCCAGTTGCACGAAAAGCAATGGCAAGCCGCCGAGCAATCGCTCACGCAACTCGAACGTACCGCTTGGCCCGCCCGCTTCAGCGAAGTTCCGCAGCACATCCGCCGATTGCGCGAACAGCTTCCCAAATGATCCAAGTCGTAGCTCGGGACCATTGTCCCGAGCCACAGCTCCGCGATCTGCTCGGGACAATGGTCCCAAGCTACGGACCAACTGAGGATTGACGACAGAGAAAGGCGCCCGGCTGTCTTGTGGTACCAAACGTTTGCCGGAGTGGCGGAGCGCGCGCTGTTCGCCGGCCGAGAGTTTCCAACTTGCGCAATCCAAATTGCCGGACGAATCGACATACCTTTGCGGCCGCGTGTCCCGCATCGCGTGGTCGATTCGGTCCATCGACACGCGAACGCCGGCCGGCACCGGTCGCATTCTGTGAGATTGGATACGCGGCGCGCAATTTTTCGGTTTATGCGTCGTGTGAAATTGGTAACACACGTTGCGCGGTGTGCTGACGATACTATCTTGGACTGAATTCTGATGCGCGCACTGAAGTACAGGGGAGACGATTTATGCGTTGGGCACTGCTGTTGAGTTTTGGAAGAGCCGTAACGCGAAGCGTAAGCGAGGGAGTTCGACATTGCCCTCGCTTACGCCTTGGGTTTCCCTGGACGATGCTTTTCACGGCGGCGGCAATGTTGGCCATGCCGCTAGCGGCGGACGAAGCCGCGAAATTGCCTTGGCATCATGACGTCAGCGCCGCCTGGAAGGAGACGCAGACCAGCCGCCGTCCGTTGCTCGTGTTCGTGACCACGCAGGGCTGCACGTATTGCCGACTGATGGAACGCGATACGTTCAGCGACGGCGAGGTGATCGCTCAAATCGGTCAAGCATTCGTGCCGATCACCATCGACGCCGCCGACCAAACGGCGTTCGTCAAGAGACTAGGCATTCGCGTCTACCCGACCACCGTCATCATCGCACCGAACTCGAAGGTGCTGGATTCGTTCAGCGGCTACATGAAACCGCAGCAGCTTCGCAACCGGCTGAAATCCGTGTCGTATCAGGAAACGAGCACGGCAAATGACCAAGCACCAATTTCCAAAGACGAAAAAGTGACGAAGCACGAATGACGAAGGACCGAGGCCGTGCGATTCCTTACAGCTTGCCATTCCTAAACGGCGTTCGCCTTTAGCGATACAATCATTTCCAACGTTGCTTTCCGCACGATTGTCGCGGTCGCGTTGTCACAGCTAAAAACTCGGCTGGCCGGGTTCGAGTCTTCGAGCCCCCGGATGCCTGTTTTACTGGGAGCCCGAAGACTCGACCCCAGCCACCCAACCCGAACTCCAAACTGTGACAAAGCACTAGTTTCGGGATTAGCCGCTGGGAGCCAGCCCACGGTGCGTACGTGTATATGCTACACGATGAATTCGCCAGCATGATGCCATAGCCAATGCTGGATGGGTGTCGCGTTTCACAAATCGGTGAAAAATTTGTGCGAAACGATTTCCTCGACCGGCAATCGGGAATATACTGATGTCGCGGATTTTGGAGTGTGGCGGCTCGTCGCCGCTTTAGGATCTTTGGTCTGCACCCGGTTTATCGATTCCGCGAGAAGCCATCTTGATTAAGGAGACCTGCAGTGAAGAACTCGAGTATCAACCGACGTGACTTTAACAAACTGACCGCGGCCGCCTTCGGCGGCGTGGTCGCCGGGACCGCCGCCGGCACGCTGAGTGCGCTGGCGGACGATGAGGAAAAGAAGAAGGACGAGAAGGGCGAGAAGGGCGATAAGAAAAAGGACGGCGACAAGAAGAAGGACGACGAGAAGAAAAAGGAAGTCCACGTGTGCCGCGGCTTGAACTCCTGCAAGAACCAAGGCAGGGGCGAAAACGCTTGCGCCGGCCAAGGCGCGTGTGCGACTGCCAAGGCCCACACCTGTGCCGGCCAGAACGCTTGCAAGAATCAAGGCGGCTGCGGCGCGACGCCGGGCGAAAACGCCTGTAAGGAGCAAGGCAAGTGCGCGGTGCCGTTGAAGGCAGCGGCTTGGACCAAGGCCCGCGCGACGTTCGAGGAGAAAATGAAAAAGGCGAACAAACCGTTCGGCCCCGCGCCGGAGCCGAAGGAAAAGAAAAAGAAGAAAGAAGAATAGGACGGACGAGGGCGTCCATCCTACGAGTTCTGAGATCAAGTTCGTCTGATTGCTTTCGTCCCTGCGAGCCGGGCAAGTCCCGGTTCGCGGGGACATCATCTTGTGGAGCCTCTGATGGCGTTACCACGGCTCGGATATGAAAACCTCGGCCTTGGTGTAGGACTGCGCAGCGTGCACTTTCCCTACATCTTGCAGAACAATCCGGCGGTCGATTGGTTCGAGATCATTTCGGAAAATTTCATGGACTCGCAGGGGCGGCCGCGGTGGGTGCTGGATCAGCTTGCCGAACGTTATCACATCGTCATGCACGGCGTGTCGATGTCGATCGGCAGCACCGACCCGCTGAATTTCGAGTATTTCAAGAAGTTGAAGAAACTGGCCGACGCGGTCGACGCCCGTTGGGTTTCCGATCATCTCTGTTGGACGGGCGTGGCCGGGCGCAACTCGCACGATCTGCTGCCGATTCCGTTTAATGAACAGACGCTGGATCACGTTGTCGGCCGCATCCGCATCGTACAGGATCTGCTCGAGCGGCCGCTGGTGCTGGAGAATCCTAGTTCGTACGTGACGTTCGCCGATTCGACGCTGAGCGAATGGGAATTCCTGACGCGGATGGCCGACGAGGCGGATTGCGGGCTGCTACTGGACGTGAACAACGTTTACGTCTCCAGCGTCAATCACGACTTTGATCCGGTCGAGTTCATCGAGAACGTGCCGTACGAGCGCGTGGTGCAATTCCATCTGGCCGGTCACACCAACATGGGCACGTACTGTATCGACACGCACGACGGGCACGTGATCGATCCGGTGTGGGACTTGTATCGCTTGGCGCACAAGCTGACCGGCGGCGTGTCGACGTTGTTGGAATGGGACGCAAAGATTCCGCCTTTCACCGAAGTGCACGCCGAAGTGCTCAAAGCCCGACGGCACATGACGAGCCAGTTGCACGACGTACCCATTCCGCTGACTGCACCGGGCCCGCCCGACGCCAGTGCCATGCCGCATCCATTACACCTTGTCGTGCCGGAAGTGCAATGAGCCAACCGCCTCGCAATCTGGAAGACATCCAGCAGTGGCTGCAAGCCGTGATCACGCATCCCGACGGCATTGCCGCCGGTGTGGAATCGTTCGATGCGCAGCAGCAGATTGATGTTTCGGCGGCAGATTTAGAAAGCGTCATCCCGCGCAGCCAAGCGCGGACCAGCATCGAACGTTTGGCGGTTTACGGCAACGCCTATTTCGCGCGGCTGGTTGAATGCATGCGCGAACTGTTTCCGGCGCTCGTGCATGCACTGGGCGAAGAACTGTTCGACGGCTTCTCGCTGGAATATCTGCAGAAGTATCCGTCGCGCAGCTATACGCTCGAACATCTGGCGGACCACTTCATTCAGTTTCTGCAAGAGACGCGGCCGGACGAGGCGGAAGCATCTTGGCCGGATTTCATCATCGATCTTGCCCGTTTCGAATGGACGATCGACGACATATTCAATGGACCGGGCGTGGAGCAAGAGCGACTGCTCACGGTCGAGCAACTGCAGGCGATTCCGCCGCAACGTTGGCCCGATGCGCGGCTGGTGCCCGTCGTCTGTTTACGGCTGCTGGCGTTTAAATACCCGGTGAACGATTACTATACGGAGTTTCGCCAGGGCAACGAGCCGGCGCTGCCCGAGCCGGCCGAGTCATTCGTCGCGCTCAGCCGCCGCGACTATATTGTGCGGCGGTATGAACTGACGCGGCCGCAGTTTCAATTGCTCACGGCACTGGTCGCGGGAAACTCCGTCGGCGACGCGATCGGGTTGTGCGCCGAAGCCAGTGACGATCTGGACTCGCTGGCAGCCGACTTGCAAGACTGGTTTCGCTTGTGGGCCGCGGATGGATTTTTTCAACGAGTTGAACTACCGGAGTAGGTTTTGGGACCGAGTTACAGTTTCGTAGTTTCGTAGTTTCGTAGCGGAAGTTGCCAAAAGTCCGGAAGTTTTGGCAACTTCCGCTACGAGTCCTCAGTTAACAAGGTAAAAGAAGGAGAACGCCATGAAAAACTCAACCATCACTCGTCGGGATTTTAACAAGCTGACGGCGGCCGCGCTGGGCGGTCTGGTCGCTGGAACCGTCGTGGGTTGCGGTGGCAGCACCGAGCAGCCAGCTCCGGCACCGGCGCCAACCGACAATGGTTCGGCCGCAACGAATGGCGGAGAAGTGGTCACGGCCAGCCTGATGATGGAAGAGCCGCACGTCTGCCGCGGGTTGAACACGTGTCAAGGCAAAGGGGCCAGCGGCGACAACGCGTGCGCGGGTCACGGCGCCTGTGCCACGGCCGAGAAGCACGAATGCCACGGGATGAACATTTGCAAAGGCCAAGGCGGTTGTGGGGAAACGGCCGGCCAAAATGCCTGCAAGGGAAAAGGCAACTGCGCCGTGCCGCTCAGCGACAAAGCCTGGGCCGGTGCGCGCAAGAAGTTTGAAGAGTTGATGACCGGCGCGGGTAAGGAAGTCGGTGAAGCACCGGCGAAGTCGTCGTAGCGCCGCCACCTAACTCAACGGGGTCGGGAGTCTTTTTACATGTCG
>JBGTKH010000536.1:0-4346 GCA_041744735.1 Pirellulaceae bacterium
GCGAATCGCGCTTGGTGAGAGGGCAGCGGGCTTGCGGTGCGGCAGAGGCGGTGGCTTTCTGGGGTTGGGCGTGGCGGCGGACCGGAGCATCCGGACTCCGGCTTCGGGGTTTGGGGGCTTAGCATTTCAGGCCGCCATAGAGCCGGTCTAATAAGCGAAAGAAGATCGTTTGCCAAGGGTTCCAGGAGAGCAGGCGATAGATCAGGCGTCGTCCGCTGCGAGTGATTTGGCAGGGCTGATGGATGAAGGCGTTGACGAAGGCGCGGAATTCCATCCGCAGGACGGTTTGTTTTTCTTGGCGGCGGATCTTTTTCCATCGCCCGTCTTCGGGTAACAGCAGCGCTGTCCAGGTCTTCAGGCTCCAGGCCAGCGAACCACAGACCATGTACGCCCAGTTGCTGACCAGGTTGTCCAGCGGCATGTCCATCGCCCGCACGCCGTTCTTAAGTTGGTCGATCAGGTTCTCTTGATTGCAGCGGCCGTTGGCTTCCTCCACGATCGCTTCCGGCAGCGCGTCGAGATCGTTGGTGATGTAGAAGAAGTAAGGCGACTTGTCGAACAAGTGTTGCGTGCCGCGCGTGACTCGCTGGTGTTTCCGCACGACCACGATGCGATAGCCTCGCCGGCAGGCCGTGGGACGATACGTGAACTCGGCCACCTCCTCGCGCAACAACTCGATGTTTTCAAAACCGCGTTCGCGAACGATCTGTTGTTTGACGTTCTCCGGCCGCTCGCGCGACGGGCCGCGGGGCATGTGTTTGGGTGTTCGGCGCAGCCGTTTCCAGGCGGTTTTCGGCAGTGCATCGGCCAGTTCCACCAACTTCGGCACGCTGTCGTAGCCGAACACGAACCGCACGCCGTCGTCGTGCCAGCGATCTAACTGCGTGGTCTGCGAGAAATCGCTGTCGCCCCGCAGCGTGATCCGCCGGAAGCCGGCCCGGCGACACAAGGCGATGGCCCGATCGAAATAACCGGCCGCGTCCTCGTGCGACGGCCGGTTGCCTGGGCGGTTGACCAGGAACAACGGCTCGGCCGTGTTGGCCAGCGAGATCAACAACGGATGAAAACCCCACTGGCCGTTGTACGCCATGTCCATGCCATACTTGCACTCGCCTGTGGTTTCGGCGATCGTGCCGTCGCCATCGATCACCGCATGGTCAAAGAATTCGTCGGGCTGCTGCCGCCACACGGTCAGACGCGTTTCGTTGATGGCGTCCATCAGCGTCTCGATATCTTCCGCAGTAAACCGCCGACAGAAATCGCCGGCCGTCGTGGGATCAGGAATCCGCGCGGCCCCCAGCGCGTCCAGAAAAGCTTCATCCTGACGACGCAGCTCGATGTGCTCCAGCCGCGTGCCGCCGACCAACAAGTTGTAAGCGATGTTCAACACGTGATCGGCTTCACAATACGGCAGATGAATCTTCAGCAGAAACAAACGCCGTTGGATGTTGCCCACCAAGCCGATCTTCTGCACCAGCAACTGCACGGCCCCCATCCCGCCCGCCGCAATCCCGCTGCTGCGCGGCCCGATCTCATAATGCACGTTGCCGCCCGCCAACACCGGGCCTGCACTGCCAGCCCCTTGTACCCCCGCCAACCGTTTTTTTATCCGCCGCTTGCGGCGCGCCAATTCTTTGCCAATACTTGTCTTCACCTGAAAACCTCCGTGTGCCGGGATGAAACGAGTGATTCACTACCCGTTAATACCCTGAAAACCACGGAGGTTTTCAACTTTTCCAAAAAAATCACCCCACGCCAACCACGGCGTTCGCTTGATCAGGGCCTAGTCGCAATTGGCCCCATTTATGAACTCAATTGGCCCGAGCACAATCGCATATGTGCGATTTTCATTCCTCGTGGTGTAGAAACAACAGCTGCATATGCCTTGATGCCACCACGCGGCACATTCCCGGAACTGCAAGGTAATTGGCCGAATCTCCTCCGCAACGAATATCGCCTCTCGGACGCTCAATCGAAAGATGCCTTGGAGTCCCTCACCCGATGTGGAAAATATATCGGAACCGTCAAGGATCCATTTCAAGAGGGCGTCGGTCGGCGATACAGTATCGAGATCCAGGCTCCGCCTAACGACTCGATCGTCACCAGCGTGCAAGAAATCAGACTTATACCTGGCTTCAATGACTGACTTATCAATGCGAACATACTGCCGAACAAATCGGTGAACGGGAGGGCTCGGCGCAGTCGGTACTGACGTCAAGCTCCTCTCCTCGCCCCCCGTTACCTTGGTCGTTCGGCGATCTCGCGCATCACCCATGAACTGCAGCAATCATCTGAGAACATTCTTGACACCCATCCAGACGTCGCACACTAATCTTAACAAAAGGACCTAAATACATCATGAGAGGGGAAGCTTACATATTTCGGCGTCGTTCGGGAGCCATGACCATGGGTCATGTTGGTTGGGGATTCCTCACCGACCCGGCTAAGAAACTCTACTGCTTTGGGTCCACGGAAAACCTCTCCGGAAAACCTTTTGTTGATCCCGGACAAGACAACAGTGCATGGTTCGAGACCGGAAGCTTGAGGACGATGCTCAGCACTATGAAAGCCGGTCATGCTGGCGCCGAGGGATACGATGACTACAAGCGTAACTGGGTCGAGCCAATACACGCCAAAAGAGCCTACGAAATCGCGGCCACTCGACACCAGGTGGGATACCGTGTCGTCGGACTCCCTGGGAACAATTGCGCTGACCACTCGTATGATATTCTTGCGGCCTACGGCGTCACCGGACTTCCCTTTTTGCAAGCCTTGCCTGGCCCCAATGCCTGGTTCCAAGCCTTGATTTTCGGTTGGGATTACTTCTCCGACGTCAGCCCCACCTGCGAGGCGATCAAAGCCGAAGATGCTCCCGAAAGTGCAATCGTGGTTCGCGGTGAAAGCCTCGAAGGCGGCGCTGATCCGGAAGCAGAAGGCAAACTGCGCCCAGTCAAGCCCAGACGCCCCAGTGCTGGCGGCGGCGACTCCCCCAAAAACGCCTTGCCCACGACGGTCGGTTCCACCGTCGAGGGTGAACTCGCCGCCGGTGCCGCCCGCCATTACAAGCTGGATTTGAAAGATGGCGACATCATCAAGTTCACTATCTACTCCCGCCTCAAGAATGGTGACAACTACGCCAGCGGCACCTTTGCCATCCAAGACGAGGAAGGCGGCGTCCTCGGCGAGACGAACTTTCTAATCAAAGCGACTGGCGAGGACTTCACCCGCGAGCGCTATGAGTTTGAAGCCGAAGAAGCCGGTACCTACATCTTCCGCATCCGCTCCGAAGACAAGGACGCCGAGCAAGTGACCTACAAGATCAAGCTATAGCTGCTAGAAAGCGTGAAACTGAGAAGCAGCGGGGACCGAAGAAAGGGGGAATCCTTTGTAGCGTCCATTCAAGTACGGGACCATATACTGGACAGTTCGCTCTTGTGCCTGCGCTGAAGGCAACGTTGCACAGCAAGTGGTAGATCGAAGGGCGTTTAAACAATTGCTCATGGCCCCGTATTCTCAGAAATTGGACGTCCACTTGTGGGTTGCCCTGTTGTTCCCGCCGGACGTGGATAAAGCGTTCCTGGGAAAGTTTCGTCAAATTATGACGGGCTTTCAAAAGGCTACAGACTGAAACGCCGAACCAAATGATGCAGCGGAGTTGTGGCCCCCGCAAACTGAAATCCACGTCAACGGCCACAACCCGCTGATCATGGACGTTATCCCGCTTGGCGAACCTAATCTATGTTCAAACGAATCGCCAAAATCGCCAATGGTTTCGCTCCTCCCAGTGAAGCTCGATGCGGATCTTGCGACCGCACGTACTCTCAAGCAAAGCCGTTCATCGAAGGGCAGTCCGGCGCATTGATTTGTACTGCTTGCATATTACGGCTTGCTGACGAAATTGATCCCGAACAACGAAACGACAAAACCATTACCAACACGCGCCGACAATCAAACAATCCTTATCAACCGCCAACAACGAGTTGCGCGACCGCAAACTGTAATTTTTGCGGTCAGAATAACGAACGACTTGCCACTTTCGGACGCAAAGAAACGCACCGAATATGTTATGATTGCATTGGCCACTCAGTGGTACTTTTGAAACCCCAACCGGATAGCGCGGGATAACAAAGCGGTGAACCGGAGTCGGAACAAGCCGCGCGTTCGCTTCGCTCATTCACGCTTACTCCCGACCCGGTTACCTTGACCGTTGAACTGGCCGCTCGCGGGGAGGTGGTGTTGGGGTTTGCTCTGAGATTCTTTGATGGACGCTGGCAGGTGTGATGGCCAAGCACAAGGGGAAACACAAGAAACCCAAGCGCCGTCGCAGACCTCAGGGGGCGGCGGAC
>JBGTKH010000537.1:0-8425 GCA_041744735.1 Pirellulaceae bacterium
GTGGCGACTGCATGCTTGCTGGCAGCCCCTGTGAAATCGGCACAATCGCTCTAGAGCGAAAGGGGGCTTGTTGCTAAACTTCGCGCCCTCTTGCGGACGACAAACTGCGCGCGGGCAGCGGCTGCCCAGCGCTCACTGATACCTCATCTACGATCGGAAAACCTGACCATGATGCGTCCGACTGGCTTGCTGAAAGCGGTCTTCGTACTCTCCGTTGTTCACTCAATGTTCGCCGAGATTGCGGACGCTCAGCAACAAGGCATCCAATTTGGACCGGTTCGCATCGCGGCGGTGGGCCAGCAGCCTGCAGCTCCAACGCTGCCGCGGGCCCCGTTTCCGCCGCTGAACGAGGCTCAGAAGAAATACCTTGACGATATTCTCGGTTACTGGCAGTTCAGCAGCAACAAGATTGAAAACTATCGCTGCCAGTTTCAGCGCTGGGAATACGACCCGGTGTTCGGGCCCAAGGACACATTCAAGACTTACAGCCAAGGGGAAATCCGCTACCAAAGTCCGGACAAGGGCTTGTTCAAGGTAGAAAAGATCGTGCATTACACTCCACCGCGAGCACAGGGCGAACAGCCGCAATACGTCGAGCGGCCGGACGTCAGCGGCGAACATTGGATCTGCGACGGCAAGTCAATCTTTGAGTTCGACTACCAAAAGAAGCGACTGGTCGAGCGCGAACTGCCGCCCGAAATGCAGGGGAAAGGCATCGTCGACGGCCCGCTGCCATTCTTGTTCGGCGCAGACGCCGAAAAGATCAAGGCGCGATTCTGGGTGCACGTGATCACACCCGCCGAGGCGAAAGGCGAATACTGGCTGGAAGCGTTTCCGAAAAGCCGCGAGGACGCCGCCAACTACAAAATGGTGCACGTGATCATCGACGAGAAGGATTTTCTGCCCAAGGCGATTCGTGTCTTCGATCGCAACTTCGATCCGCACAGCAACAACGCCTACACCACGTTCATGTTCGACAAGCGCGAGGTGAATCCGCTGTTCGACTTGGACAAGCTGGCCATCTGGAAAAAGGCCTTCTATCGGCCTTCGACGCCGTCGGGTTGGGAACGGGTTGTCGAGTAATCTGGAACGCCATCGTAGCCGAACCCGTGCGAGTTCGGAGTTTGTAGATCTTGCGAGACAACCGAAGTCTCACGACTTCGGCTACTTCTAGTTGCGAGATTTCTCCGCAGGCGTAGTTCGGCACGCGTGCGTGGCAATTCTCTTATCTCAAGTCTCGAAACGGGCTTTGTTTTCGCGCCGGCGGCATGGCGGGTCCCGACGTAGTAACCAACCGGACGCGCCGCTGGCTTTCCCTGCCCTTGACGCCGACCTATAATTGAGCGATTCACAACGTCAACGACGCAAGTTAGTTGCGCGCTCTTTTGGGGAGTCTCTGGGAACGGTTATGGCCGTCAATTGTCCAGCAAAACAAGCGACTCTCAGCCGCACGGCACGACGATGTTTTTCGCTTTGCCTGTGCTTGGTCGGCGTGTGCTTGTTGGCGGCCGACGAAGGATCGGATAAGTCACAGGCTCGACCGGCTCGCGATGCGTCCGCCAAACCGGCGCCGCAAGAAGCTACGTCTCGCGTCGCATATCTGATTCGCATTCCTTTGCCGATTGCCGGCGACGTGGACACGCGCGTCGAGCAGATGGTCGGTCAATTGCTCGAACTACTGCCGGCCGGCGAGCAGCGGCCGGTGTTGATCTTCGAATTCCGCGCCGCCGATGGTCAATCGGGCGAAGGGAGCAAGTTTGAGCGGTCGTTGTCGCTGGCTCGATTTCTCTCCGGCCAAGAACTAAGCCGCGTGCGCACGGTGGCGTACCTGCCCAATTCGGTGCAAGGACACGCGGTGCTGGCCGTGATGGCCTGTGAAGAGATCATTCTGCACCCGGACGCGAAGCTCGGCCGCGCCGGCATTGACGAAGCGGCGGTCGATGCGACGATGAGAAGTGCATACACCGAGATCGCCGCACGCCGCCGCACGATTCCCGTGCCGGTCGCGTTGGGCATGCTCGACAAGCAACTGGCTGTCTACAAAGTTCAATCGCTCGACGGCGTGCGGTATGTGCTCGGCGACGAATACGAAAAGCTGCAGCAAGCCGGCAACGCGCCAATAGCGGACACGGTTGTTCCGCCCGGCGAGTTCGCGTTTTTGAGCGGATTCGATCTGCGGAACAAGTACCAGATTGCCAGCCACTTGGCCACGGACCGCCGCGAGTTGGCCGCGGCGCTGCGTTTGCCGCCGGGCGCGATCATCGAAGATCCGTCGCTGGGCGGACAATGGCAGGCGCTGCTCGTCGAGCTGCGCGGCCCAGTCACTGCCAGCTACGTCAACCGCGTCATTCGCGGCATCGAAGACGGGCGGCGAGACCGTCAAATCAATTTCATTTGCGTGTTGGTCGAGAGCGCCGGCGGCTCGCCCGCGGAAAGCGTGCGGCTGGCCAATCATCTGGCGGCCTTCGATCCCGCGGCGATTCGCACCGTGGCGTATGTGCCGAATGAAGCGAGATCCGACGCGGCGCTGGTGGCGCTGGCCTGCGATCAAATCGTGATGGACGACGAAGCGGTGCTCGGCGGCCCGGGTGCTCGGTACATCAGCCCTCGCATGCAGAAAGAGTTGCGTACTCCGATTCAATCGATCGCCGCAACCAAACATCGCGATTGGTCGTTGCTGAACGCGCTGGTCGATCCGCAATTGGCCGTGCACGAATTTCGCCGGCCGGGCACCGGCGAAGCCCGCTACTTCAGCGACGAAGAACTTGCCGCTCAGAAGGACAAAGAAGTTTGGCAACGCGGCGCGGCCGTAGACACTGGTGACGGGCTGACTGGCCGGAAAGCAGCGGACTTGAAACTAGTCCGTCACTTGGCCGGTTCGTACACAGAGCTGCGGACACTGTACAACTTGGACGACGAATTGAAACCGGTCGAAGCCAATCAATTCATCGTGGCCATCGAACGTTTGGCGGCCCAGCCCTGGTTTCCTCACACGTTGCTGTTCATCGGATTCTTCGCACTGCTGTCGGAAGCCTCCGCACCCGGTGTCGGCGTGCCCGGGTTCATCTCTGCCTTGTGCTTCCTGCTTTTCTTCTGGAGCCAATTCCTGAATGGCACGGCCGACTGGCTGGAGGTGCTGTTGTTCGTGGCCGGCGTAGTGTTTGTGTTGCTGGAGATTTTCGTCATCCCGGGCCTCGGTGTCTTCGGAATCGGCGGCGGGCTGATGATCATCATCTCGATTGTGCTGGCCAGCCAGACGTTTGTGATCCCCCAGAACTCGTACCAATTCGGGCAACTGCCGGGGTCGCTGTTCTCGATTGTGATGGCCGGCGGCGGAGCGCTGGCGGCACTGTTCGTCATGTATCGCTACCTGCCTAACACGCCGTATTTGAATCGGCTGATGCTGAAGCCGCCGGAAGGCGATCAGTTAGACGAACTGTCGCAGCGCGAATCGCTGGTCATGTGGAATCACTTGATGGGTAAGCGCGGCGTGACCACCACGCCGCTGATCCCCGCCGGCAAAGCCCGCTTTGGCGACGATACCATCGACGTCACCAGCGACGGCGATTTTATCTCGCGCGGCACCGACATCTACGTGACCGAAGTCCGCGGCAACCACGTGGTCGTGCGCGCCATCGAGGGCAAGGAATAGTCGTCATGAACGATCCGCTGTTCTGGTCGGTGTTGCTGTTGGTGATCGGCTTGGTGCTGATTCTGCTGGAACTGTTCGTGCCCTCCGGCGGAATTATCGGCGTGTTGGCCGCAGCGGCCGTGGTGGGATCGATGATCGTGGCCTTCACCGGCGGGCCGAGGCTGGGCGCGATCATGATGTTGGCCGCCGCCGTTGGCGTTCCGCTCGTGCTGGCCGTTGCCATTCGCTGGTGGCCGTCGACGCCGCTAGGGCGCATGATCCTGATCCAGCGCAGCGGGCGCGGCGACGACGTTTTGCCGGACGACGAATCCTATCGCAATCTGAAAAAGATGGTCGGCAAGCGCGGCAAGGCCAAGAGCATGATGCTGCCCAGCGGCGTGGTTTCGATCGAAGGTCGCACCTACGACGCGGTGAGCGAAGGCATGGCCATCGACCCGGGCCAACCCATCCGTGTCGTCGCCATCCGCACCAACCGCATCGTCGTCCGTCCCGTCGATGCCCAAGAACCCCAGCCACAGACGGCCGAAGCGGAAGAAGATATCCTCTCCCGCCCCATCGACGCGCTAGGCCTGGAACCGCTGGACGATCCATTGGCTTGATCCACCCGAGAACTGCCGGCACGTCAAATATTTCGCGTTTGCGGGGAGGGACTTTTTCGGGTATCAGCCAGGAAGATTTGATCGATCCATCGAGGCGTCCGTTTGCCTTGTTGCGAAGCAAAGCTTCGGTTAGGATTGATGAAGGCATGCGTGACGTGAACTTCTGCGTTGCAAATTCAATGACGCGAAAGGGGAGTTTATGGCGTCCATCATTCTGGGCCCGGGAGAGGAATTTGAACATCGGCACGAGTCCGACAGTGAAACCATCCTGAGGCGCGGCACACGTGTCCGGATCTCCATAGGCGGTAGGTCCCCACAGGACATGGAGCCCAATAAACCCATTCGTATCCCTGGCGGAATGCCCCACCGCATGCGAAACGATGGACCCGATTACAGTATCGTTGATTGCCATCATGGCCTCACCGGCAACCCATAACCGCGATGTTCGACCGTTGTCGTCTGCTGGCGATAGCGATTATCCGGGTCCGCCACGACACGTATTCCAGTTTCGTTCCTGGCGCACCCTACTATGGACTTTGGCGTGTGTGGCGTTGTTTGTTCTTGCTCAAGCCCTCGTGTGCGAGACGTGCACTCAGATGGGCTTCGATGCTAAACAGCGCCTTTATCTACTTCGGTTTCCTTTGCTGGACTTGCGTGCGGCAGTGACGTTGTTTGTTAGTTTTGTCGCACTGGCAGTAGGTCGCGAGCAGTTCGCACTGGGACTGCGACCGTACCTCTCCTATTCCAACATCAATCCCACGGCAGAGGAGCGAAAAGCAAACAAAAAAAGCTTTCGCGTAGTCGTGCGCAACGAGGGCACAGGACTGGCCGTGATCCACAACGTCTCGTATGTTCTGCGGCTCAAAGATCGGGCCGTCGAATCCATACTGCAACACGAGACACTGGTAAAACGACTGAAGGACGATGCCGGTCTCGAGGAGAGACGGCATTACGAACTGCCCCGTTTCTCCGCCGGCGCGACGATCGGCAAAGACAAAGAGCGGGACGTCTTCACGTTGATCGACCGGCTGGTCGGCGATCTGGCTCCACTTCTGGCATTAGACATCAAGCTTCAATATCGCGGGCTGTTGGGCGACCTCTACGAGAAACAGATTTACTGCATTCCGCGACCGGCGTATCGTCGCCTGACAGCGAATACGCCCGCAGCAGTGGACGAACAGAAGTGCGGGCCGAGTTAATTTGGATCTGATATCTACGAGCGTTTTGCTAACCGCAGGGTTGGACAGTTCTCACGACCGCAAGCCGCTGCTTCAGTCCACGCGAATTTGCACGCGCGCCGCGAATGACTCACCGGGTTCCAGGATTCGCAGCCCCGCGTTCACGCCCAGCCTTGTCAACCGAAACGGGTCTGGGGCGCATGTTAAAGGCTCGATGCAGACGGCTTGGCGGTGGCCGGGGTTGTAGACGACGCATTCGCGGAAGGCGCGGTCGAATGTCATGACCATCGAGCGGCCGCTGTTGGGGTCGTGGATGCTGGTGGTGCAAACGCCGTCGTGAAATGCCAGCTCGGAGAAGGCGTTGTCGAACGCCATGTCGGCGAATCGCAGACCGTGGTGGAATTGTTGCGAGTTTTCGAGCGGCAGCAGCTCGCCGGTGGCCAGCATGTTGTTTAACTCCCACTCACCGGAAACAGGTAATTTGACGAGGCAATCATCAGCGCTCGGACCGCCCAGCGGCACACGGAAATACGGGTGCGTTCCAAAGCCGCAGGGGAGCGGGCGCTGGTCGGGGTTTTCGATGAGGAATAATGCGTCGAGCGAATTGCCGCTGAGCGCATACGTTGCGGTGATGCGGAAATCGGCGGGCCAGCACTCGAGCAATTGCGGGTCGTCGACCGATGCCTGAAACTGTCCAACGACGCGCTGGGCCGAGTTTTCCGTCACGCGCCACGGCCGCGCGTGCACGAAACCGTGAATGGCATTGCCGCGCCCGTCGCCCTCTTTAAGCTGATACTGCTTCCCTTCCCATTCGAATACCACGCCTTGAATGCGGCCGGGAAACGGAAACATCAACGGAATACCGCTGCCCGACGGCCGCTCTTTGCCCGCAGCGAAATTTGCCGCCGACCACAACACGTCAATCGGCCGGCCCGCGTGCTGCACTTTGAACTCGTAACAGTTGAAGCCGAACCCGACCGTGATCTTGGCGGATGAACCGGCCGCTGAATCGATGAGCGTGACAACTTCCACGGACATGAGGTTTCTCTCTGATCTGCATCAACGGGCCTTTCAACACCGTAGCCGAAGTTGTGAAACTTCGGAATTCTGACGAATTCCGCTACGAGGTGCGGGTATTGAAATGCCCTGTAGTTTCGAACAGAAACGACTGCATTATGGCCGCGATCTGCTCGACTCGGAAGCCGCGGTCGCTCTTTGCGGCCGATGCACACTATAATCAGACAAAAGGGCATTTCAAAACCGTAGCCGACGTTGTGAAACTTCGGAATTCCGACGAATTCCGCTACGACACGCTGGTTTTGAAATGCCCTCTCGCCGGTTTCGGGCGTTGTAATTTCGTTGAGCGACCTTTGACTACGATTCATGACCTTCCACAGCAGCCGCCGCCGCTACACCGATTACCGCGACCTGCTTCGCCAAGCGCGGGGCGAGGGACCGGGGCAAGCGGTATCGGATTCGTTAACGCGGCGAAGTGTCGCGCGGCCGCGGTCGTTTGGGCGATTGTTGTGGGAGTTTTTGAAGCTGCTGCGCGGGCATCGCGGGGCGATTGCGTTTGCGCTGGCAACAGTCACGGTCTCGACGGTGCTGAAGCTCGTACCGCCGGCTGCCACGAAGTTGGTGATTGATTACGTGCTCGTCGGCAAGCCATTGCCGGCCGAGTGGACCGAGCGGTTGCCGCTGCCGACCGATCGCTTACAGCTTCTGTTCTGGGTTTGCGGCGCCGTCATGCTCATCTCAGTCACGCAGACAGTGATGCACTTATGGGGCCGCTGGCATGCAACGCGGGCCGTCAACCGCGTACAGGCGGCGGTTCGCAAATGCACGTTCGAGCACGCCGTGCGTTTGCCGCTGCATCGCATTTATCAGTTGAAGTCGGGCGGCGCAGCCAGCATCCTGCGCGAGGACGCGGGGGGCATCGCCGAACTGATCTTCAGCTTGATCTACAACCCCTGGCAAGCGATCATTCAGCTCGTGGGCAGTCTGGTCGTGCTCGTCTGGGTCGATTGGCGGTTGATGCTCGGGGCAATGGTTCTGCTGCCGGTGGTTTACATCTCGCATCGCACGTGGATCAATCGCATTCGGCCGCTTTACCGCGATATTCGTTCGCAGCGGCAAGACATCGACAGCCACGCCACCGAAGCGTTCGGCGGTATGCGCGTGGTCCGCACGTTCGGCCGCGAGCGGAGCGAAACGGCCCGCTTCGTGCGCGGCAATCACATGCTGATTCGCCAGCAACTGTTCGTGTGGTGGTGGGCGCGAGTGATCGAAGTGATCTGGGAAGTGCTGATCCCACTGGCCTCGACCGCGCTGCTGCTATACGGCGGCTATCGGATTTTGCAGGGCCAGTTGACGCTGGGTGACCTGACGATGTTTCTGTTCTATCTGCTCATGCTGCTCGGACCGTTGGCGACGTTGGCCGGCAGCGCAACGACGTTTCAGAACAATTTGGCGGGGCTCGACCGTGTGCTCGATTTGCTCGACGAGCCACGGGAGATGCCGCCCACGCCGAGCGCCGTGTCCGTGAAGGCCGACGAAGTTCGCGGTCGAATTACGCTCCGCGGCGTCAGCTTTCGCTATCCCGGCTCCAGCCAATACGTGCTGCGCGACATCCATCTCGACGTGCAGTCCGGCGAGACGGTCGCGCTGGTGGGACGCAGCGGCGCGGGCAAGACGACGCTCTGCAATCTGGTTGCTCGCTTCTACGATCCGACCAGCGGCCAGATTGAACTGGACGGCGTTGATCTGCGCGACATCACCGTGGAAAGCTACCGACAGCTTCTGGGCATTGTTGAACAAGACGTGTTCCTGTTCGACGGTACGATCGCCGAAAACATCGGCTACGCCGTGCGCCGTGCAGTGCCGGAGCAGATCGAGCTGGCGGCCCGCGCGGCCCACGCTCATGAGTTTATTGCCGAACTGGATCGCGGTTACGACACGATCATCGGCGAACGCGGCGTGCGGCTCAGCGGCGGCCA
>JBGTKH010000538.1:0-5352 GCA_041744735.1 Pirellulaceae bacterium
CTGTCGAGATGACTTGGGCGGCGACTCCCGAAGGCGGAGTGGCACGCAGAAAGTAGTCCTGGATGCCGTCCGCGGGCGGCACGACATAGGTGACCCTTTGCAATGTGGGGTGCTGGTAGCCCGCGGTCGGAACTTCGCCCGTCGCGGTGACGACGAGGTTTGGCGGGTTGATTTCTTCCTCCGAGTATTCCACGTCGACGATCTTGGCGACGACTTGCGGCTGCGGCTTCTTCTTCTCAGGTTTTGGTTTCGCCTGATCTTCCGCGAAGCCGACTCGCGCCAGTAACACCAGCAGACAGACGCCCACACTCAGAGTCGTAAAACGCGACATCTTCATAGTATCACCCTCCGTAAGAAAACACCGGGATCGATCAAAACGGCACGATGCCAAACGTTGCAAAAGTTGACCAAAGGCGAACGACGCATGCCCGTTCATGGCTTGTACGATGCTTTACCAGCCTTCGCGATTTCTAAGTCCAGGGAATCCACGGCCAGCAGGGCACCTCCGGCGTCAGCGGCGTCGGTATTATGTTCGACGAGCAGGAATAGCGTGATTTGGAGAACGGGCTTGGCCGCGTGAGTCTGTACGGTGAATTCGATTCGGTCCTGCCAGTCGCCGAATTTGGCCTCGGCGTTCTCGGCGGTGAGTTCGCTTTTCAATTCACCTTTCAACTCGACCGTGTCGGTGGACAAATCCACGACTGCGGTTTTGTCGCCCACACAAGCGACCAGTCGGGCGGTGGCGGCCGAATCGACGTCGGCGAACCCGCGCAGATCCATGGTCATCTTCACGCTCCGCTGGTCAGTCGTGTACGGGATATTAAGCGTGGCGACCTTCGTCTGGGTCGCCGTCTGGTTGAGCGTGAATGCCGCGCCCTTCCGCGCGGGGCTGACCTCGACATACAAGTTGTCGAAGATGACGGTCGCCGCTTGGCCATCGGGGGAGAAGTTCGTCGCGATGCCGAGATTGGTGGGGACGCGGATTTCCTTGCCCAACTCTGAGCCGCGTTGCGCCTCCGCCGCTTGCGCCGAGACAGCCAGAGCAACAGTACCTAGCAAGACAAAAATCGAACGGAACATGTCAGACTCCTTCAACGACCCGCCGCAACAAACCTGCGCGAGTCTATAAGTTAGAAACCACGAACTACCGAGAGCAACAGGCTTATCGGCGATGATTGAAAGGCACTGTGATTCGTGCGTCCTTCGATCCAATCCCACAACTCGTTGGGGAGTACATGGAATGCCTTCTCCCCGTCACCGGCGAGCTGGATGATGTCGCCTTGCCTAAGATCATTTGCGGAAATGACCTCCCCCCACACGCGATTGTTTTGGTCCACGGGCTTGGCTCCCGCATCCTCCATGGCGCGCAGCACAAAGGTGCCGCACTCGCCATCGCCCACTTTCGTGGCGACGTTTTTTACGGCGGACGTCGCGATACCGACGTTGAAAGGGGGCTGGGGTCCCTGAGCCAAGCCGGTCTCGACCGACCCGACCAGTATGGCAGCAGCAGTGACCACTGCCGCCACCTTCCTTGTCGCGGTCTTGCCGAGATTGTTTAGATTGGCGATGCACGTCAAATCCAAGAACTTGCGACTCATAAAACCATTCCTTGTTTCATAGGGGATTTAAACAACACGGCCAGCCTGTGAATACGAGCCGCGTGCATTTAGTGTCGAGCGAGCCGATCTCGTTGTCTAATTCCGTTACGTCTGCTACCCGAAGCCTTTTTGATGGACGAGAGGAATCTTAATCCCACGCTGCCTCCGACGCAATCGTCCGATGGCCGATTTTGGCCTCCTTTTCAACTTGCTCTGCCCATTGGGCGATGCGGGAATTCTTGAATGGCTCACGGACAGTCGCGAAAACGACACTCGCGCACCTTCGGAGGCGGGGCCTTCGTTGTCCTGGCAGTAGGCGCCCGCCTTAAAGTAGAACGTTTGCTTCGACCAGTCGGCGTCGTTCTGAAAGATGTTCTCCGTCTGCGTCATTCCGTTCACTGTGACGCTCAGCAGTCCGTCCTGTAATTTGATCTGATAGTCAAGATCGCTGTTCAATCCAACGTCGGGAAAAACAAGTTTGCGGTCCTGACTCTGCGTTGGGCTTACCTTGACCAGTGCCTCGATCCGGCCTTTGGAGAATTGCAGCTTGACCAGCGGCCTGGCTTGGCCCGAGTAACTGTGGATCTGACCGATGATGACCTTTTGCGAGCTGGGAACTTCGACTACCCGGCAGCGGACATTCAAGACATGAGTCCCATCCGCGGGCCACGTCACGTTGTCGTCGGCCGGGTCGATCACTTCGCGTAATTCAGTCCGCGGATAGTCGCTCCCTTTCGTCGTGGCTCCGCTGACCGGGCACCAGAAAACCAGCGCCCCGTTTTCGTCACGATGAAAATAAGTCGCGTTGGTGTAGCCCTCCGTCGTACACCCTGACCTGTGGGGCACGAGTAGTCGCGATGGCTAGGTCATGCGACTTACGGTTCTTGTTCCACTCCTCCGCGAATCGGCGGGGATCCACTGAGACCTCAGCGTTTGCGATGACGAGATATTCCACGGAACGACCTCTCTAATCCAGAATTGACTTTCCCAGCGTCCGCCGCTTTCCGCTGACGTTCACGTGGTCTGCCATGAGTGCGTACCTGCCGGATAGAATCCCATCAAGCCGATTTTCATGACAGTACCTCACGACACGTCGCCATTTTACCATCATTTTTCGCAGGTAGCGATCAAACACTAGGCATACCTGCCCGGCGCTTGCTACACTAGTGGACTGTCCCTCTTTATCGCGGAGTGTGCCATGACGATCTCATCGTGCCCGAAATGTGCGGAACAGGTAACCGTCCCAAACAACGCGCCCCCCAGCGCGCGAGTGCGTTGCCCGCTGTGCCAGGAAGAATACATCTTGTCGGAGGTGCTGGATAAATTGCCCCCGGCCCTGGTGTTGCTGGATGTGCCGGAAGTCGCGGGCGAGGCGGTGGGAGCGGCACACGACGACGATGCCGGCGATTACCGCTTCGCAGCGGACGATGGTGACACAGCGGTGGCCGAGTCGGATGAATCGAGTGGCACTCCGTCCTTCGACTTCGGCGGTGCCGGAGCGGAATCAGCCGCGGCCGGAACCGCCGCGGCCAAGCCCAGCTTCACCGCCACCCCGCGCGCCAAGCCGCGCAAGAAAAGTCCCGTGATAGAAATCGTCAAGGTTGTGGTCGGCGGCGTCGTCGGACTGTTCATGGCCCAAATGATTCTGTGGTGGATTCCGATTTCGTCGCTGGGTGACCAGCAGCGCGATCCGGTGGGCTTCGGGCGGACCATCGGCCAATACAGTTTCATCAGTTGGATCGTGCCTAAAAATGTGCGAGGCGATGCGACGTTGCCCCTGCATCCGACGAAATCTAATGGCGGAAGCACGGGCACAAACAACGGCGCTGGCCAGTTGGCGGGTGGTTCCTCTTTCGGAGCAGCGACCGGCGCGAATACGAAGTCAAATCAGCCGAAGACAAAAGGCAACTCACAGTTGATGACTGGACCAGATTTCGCCAGCGACCCGACGACGCTGGTCGGCCCGGACACTTCGTTTGAAGACGACCCGTTCGGACTCGGCGCGGCTCCGATTCCTTTAGACATTAACGCCACGCCCACCGAGAGTCCCAAACCGCCGGAACCAGAAATCAAGCCGCCTGTCCCGCAACCATCCGACCCGGAGTTCGTCGGCGTACGCAACGCGCCGAAGAAAGATACGGCGGATTTGGAGAGTGCCGTGCAAGACGCGCGCGGTGCGGCGCAAACGTACGAGTCATCGAGCAGCTTAACGCCGGCGGAGATTCGCACGGCGGCACGCAACTTCTACGAATCGTGCGCGTTGCTGGGCGAGGTGCTGGCCTACGTCAATCAGCAAGACCCCAACAACTCGCCGCACATGGAGGTGGTC
Source organism: Pirellulaceae bacterium (assembly GCA_041744735.1). Lineage (GTDB taxonomy): Bacteria > Planctomycetota > Planctomycetia > Pirellulales > Pirellulaceae > JBGTKH01. The sequence continues at coordinate 3,928 of JBGTKH010000538.1, forward strand.
GATCAATTGCTGAACGGATTCGCGACCCAGCCGGAGACGATCAAGCTCATCGAAGTGATTTCGGATCAATGGTTGCAGGCCGAGACGCCGCCCAATCAAGGCGTGATTCTGGTCGGCACGGTGAAAGAGATCAGCGTACAGGGGAAAATATTCGAGACGAAAGTTGAACTATCCACCAAGACGCCGCGCACGGTGGCTATGGTGACCGCGACCGATCCGGCCAGCTTCCTCAAGCCGGACGTGCGCATTCTGCTTGCAGGCGCAGTGCTGAAAGAACCGTCGCTCAATCTCGGCGGCTACACGGGCAACGCGGAACAGGTCATCTGCGGCGGCTATATCGTACCGATCGCGCCTTCGGCTGAACCATCTGAGCCGTCCGCGGAACCAACTGAGCCGTCCGCGCCGTCTAAGCCAAATGAGCCATCCAAGCCAACTGAATCATCTAAGCCAACTGAGCCATCTGCTGAACCGTCGGCTGAAGAGCCGCTTCAGGAATAGAAAACATTTCCGCGCCTACGTAGCCGAAGTCGTGAGACTTCGGCCGCCCTGTCCTGCTCCCTTCGACAGCGCCGGCGAGCAACATGACGAACCGCGAAGCTCACAGCTCGCCGGCCGCGCAATCGTCGGCAGCCGAAATCACTAACTGGGGCGCCGCTGAAATTGCCCGGCGCATTGCCGCGGGTGAGCGTACCTCGGTCGAAGTGGTTGAAACACACATCGCGCGAATTCGCGAGGTCGACGGCAAGCTGAACGCCGTCGTCGTGCCGCTGTTCGACCAAGCCCTGGCAGACGCAGAGGCAGCCGACGCACGACAGCGCCGCGGCGAACCACTGGGACCGCTGCACGGTGTGCCCGTCACCATCAAGGAATCGTACCACGTAACAGGCACACCCTCGTCGCTCGGTCTGTCGCGCCGCAAGAACGAACTGCTGAAGGAAGACGGAGTGCTGGTCCGCCGGCTACGACGCGCCGGTGCCATTGTGCTAGGCAAGACCAACTTGCCGCAACTCATGATTTGGCACGAGAGCGACAACCCGGTTTACGGTCGCACGAACAATCCCTGGGATCTGAACCGCACGCCAGGAGGCAGCACCGGCGGTGAAGCGGCGATTATCTCGGCCGGCGGTTCGCCGCTGGGACTGGGCGGCGACATGGGGGGCAGCATCCGCGTGCCTTGTCATTTCTGCGGCATTCAAGGGATCAAGCCCACCAGCATGCGATTGCCGCGGCGCGGTGCGGCCCGCAACCTTCGAGGCATGGAAGCCATTCCCGGTCAGCCTGGCCCGATGGCTCGCCGTGTCGAGGATCTGCATCTCGCGCTGCGCGTGTTGGCCGATCCGCAGGGCGGACCGCTTGACGCGAACGTCGCACCCGGTCCGCTGCCCGATCCAGCCAACGTGAAGATCGAAGGTTTGCGAGTGGCCA
>JBGTKH010000539.1:0-3856 GCA_041744735.1 Pirellulaceae bacterium
GTGAACCAGACACGAGAGCCGGTATGATAGGCGGTGCCGAGGCCGTCCTTGGCGCTGGACGTCCAACGCGGCTCGATGCCGGGAGCGCCAGGGGCGTTGCGATTTGATGTTGGCATAAGATGTCTCCTAACTCAAGGCGCGGGTGCCGTTCATGCCGACGTTGTTGATCAGGATGTCGATCCCGCTCCACGCCACGTCGATTTGCCGGATCCCAGAAAATATTTTAGCTACCGCGATTTTTTTTCCCGGCAAGTGAAAAGGCAATCAGTAGCCCGACCATTACACCGGCGGCGAACACCAAGGCGAATAACAGAGCGGCCGATAAAGTTACCGTGAAGAACAGTATCTTCGTTTCAACCGACCCGGTGTTTTGAATGACCACAATCGTCATCAGAATCACCGCGACGAGTGCAACCGCGAGTTTGACTTTTGTCATCAGGTTTATCCGGCCCCTTGGGAATTGTTGATGGTTACGTACCCGCCGGCCAATCCACTTGCTCGCTCTTCACATCCGCCGCCTTGTCGCCTGTGACGAGCCGTTTCAAGAAGCCTGCAATTGCGACCATCACGCCGCGCTGCTGGTCCCAATAAGCCGCGGATTCCACGTCGATTTTCAGAAGTCCGAGATTCGGATCCTGCGGACCTTGGGGAAACCAGGACTCACAAGCCGACGTCCAATGCAGTTCCCTGCGTTTCGGATCGCGAACGAGTTCGGCCTTGCCGGCCGCCGACACATATTGGTGGCTGGACGGCGCGGCGAACGACACGTTGACCCGCGGGTTGGCCGCGATCTCCGCCACCTTCGGATCGTCAAGACTGGTGAAGAACCACAAGTCACCGTCGAAGTTTTCGTTGATATTCACCATCGGCCGCGAGTGCAACGCGCCATCGGACGAGATGGTGGTCAGCATGGCGACGGGAATCTCGTGAATCATCTTGCGGAGATGTTCCCCGGCGGCATGGCGTTCGTTGGCTTGGTTTGTGTCAGTCATAAGGTTTCTCCTGGGGTGATCGAGCCAGCGCGAGCTGCGCATTATCGCTGAATAACGACGTTTAGCAATTCGCCTGCCCTCGCGGGTAATGATACCGTTTGCACCTCGACGCCGAGACCGTAGCCGGGCTCAGACGTACAGAATTCAATTTTGCCGGCGAAAACGTGATCCGTACGCGTCAGGAATGTGCCGGCAAAATTGAATTCTGTACGTCTGACCCCAAATGGTATCACCACCCCCTCGCGGAATCGCGATAACGGTGGAGTGCCAATTCCGACGGTCTCCTTCGCCGAGGTGTGTTGTTCATCGTCTCTAGGCGTTTCCTGTGTTGCGTTCAATTGGCGAGGCGGAACCCAGGCCTTGCCCTCCGAGAACCTGGGACAGACGCGGCATCGAGGCTTGAATGCCCGCGCGGTCGTGCGGCGAGGTGATCGTGCGCTCGGCCACCGCGGTAACCAAGTCCACTTGTTGACGCAGCGCTTGCTTGCGTCGCGGGCTAGCCGTCGTGCCGCCGATGGTTTCCAGAACCTCAAGCAGCCGTGACAGGACCGCAACGTTGCCTTCGGCATTCTGCCGGATTTGGTCCAAGGCTTCGGCCAACAGGCTCTCGAAGCTCGGGCCTCGGGCAATCACGCGCAGCTTCCCTTGATCGAGTCCGTGCAAGGTCGCGATCTGGCGCGGCGCAAGCCGCACGAGGATCGCCGCCAGATAGTCCACGCACATTACGGCGGTCGTCGTATCATTGATGCCGGGCGACAGCGCTTTCATGGCGATGTCCACAATTTGCCGAATCCCGAATCCCGCGTCCTGTTGCACCGCGCGCAGGCCGCTAATGAGATAAGCCGAATTCAACTCGGCCATCATTTCGTCGTTCAAGCCGCGCGGGTCGGCGACGGAGACCAACGGCGTGCCCTCGATGACGAACTCGCCGATGCCGCGTTGCATGCGCAGGGTGGTCCCGCATTCCCGCGCCACAGCCAGCAGCGCGTCCCTGTCGATACCCTCGATGTATCCGGTCTTCCGTGCCGGTACGGCAGACCAATTCTGCTCCGCAAAAGTCAATGTCAAGTCAGCGTCTTCGTCGCCGTCGTCACCCAATTTGTTAGGAAACAAGTGATCCACGGCAGCGATCGTCTCCCGCGCGGCCGCGGCGATAATGCTCGACGCCTGAATGGACATCGCGATGTGATGGATGAAGTAGATCAGATAGGCGATCCCGACAAACGCGAGGATCAGCCCACCCATCACCGCGATTGCAGGGACGAATGCCCCTTCGTCCCCGCCTCGGATGGTCCGCAGAACCACGAGGCAATACGCGAAGATGCCGACGAATACTCCCAGCACCGTCTGGTTGATCCGGTCGCGCATGAAGTTGCGCAGAACCCGCGACGTGTACTGGCTGGACGTCAGCGCGAGCGCCACGATGGTAATTGAAAACACCACCCCGGCCACGGTGATCATCGAGCTGGCGACGGCCGTGAGCAGGCCACGGGAACCGGCGGCACCGGCGCCAAAGAACAGCGGCCATCTCTCCACAAAGTCCATCGTGACGGTTACGTCCAATGCGATCAGAGCAGTGGCGAGCGCCACGGCGCCCAACACAATGACGGCGGGCACGAACCAGAAGCTCGACCGCATATCTTGCCACGCATTGCGTAGTTTCGCTATCATCCGGCAGCTTTTTTTCCGCTATTGTTTTGTTTCTTCGCCTTCTGTCCCGTCCGATCCGGGTTGACCGCCAAGAGCTCGTTAAACGGTTAAGGTTGGCGTTTTCATGACCTAGTGTGGCCCTGTCGCACTAATCACGCGGAACCACGAGCACCACGTGGGGCGAACGGCGGATGCGGTCGTGGACGTGCCCTTGTGAGGCGTGGTCCGCCCGTTCCAGCGCTAATACCAATAACGGATGATCGGCCACGCTCGACAACTCGGCCGGCGGACCTTCCGCGTCATTGGCGACCCGAAACTGATACCTGAGCTTGCCCAACTCGGCGGCTTTCCGCAACGCGCGGTGCAGCCGAACGTTCGAACGCTTGAGCGCTTCGGACAACTGGCCGGAAGTGATCTCGACCTTCGGGTCGATTGCGTGCATCAGTTCGCGGAAGTTCTCGACGGTTTCGTTTTCCAGCACCAGCAGGAGTTCGACGACTCCGCCGGGCGCGGTCAGCCCGATCATCCAGCCGGCTGCTTCCAGCGCCGCTTCGTTTTCCGCAATCAGCAGCAGCAGGGTCCGCGAAAACGGTTCGTCGGTTACCTCGTACGGTTGCCGCACGACCAGTAGCGGCACCGGGCAACGCGACAACAACACGTCGATGACGGTTCCCGTGCTGTCCGTGCCGACCTTTTCTAGGTCGCGGTCGTAGGGACTGGGCACAACGACCAAGTCGCAACCGGTCTGTTGAACCGCCGCGAGAATCTGCTCGTAGCTGTCGCCCGCCAGTTTCGCGCAGGCTTGCGCGGCGAGTGACTCGGCAATCTGCTGTGCGTCGTCGTTCGACGAGCGGCCTTCCCGGGCGTCCAATACATCGAGCGGACAGGCAAAGCGGGCCTGCAGCCGGCGGCATAGCTCGACGCTCAGTTGGTCTTGGCTGGATCCGTCCAGCACCAACAGCAAGCGCTTTGGATGACGCGGCGCGATGGGCGCGATCTCGCCGATCTTGGCCCGTTCAAACAGCGACATCGATTCTTCGACGTCGTGGTCCAGGTTGTGTTCCGTGGGGTCGAACATGATTCGGATTAATTGGACAGCGCCGCTTTGGCTTGCATCGTAACCCGAAGCGTAAGCGAGGGAATGCGCTACGACAATTCCCTCGCTTACGCTTCGGGTTACCATTTCAGCGGTCTCACGTCGAAGTAGCGATGTC
>JBGTKH010000540.1:0-9326 GCA_041744735.1 Pirellulaceae bacterium
AGTCCGCCGCAGCCATGATCGGCGCCCAGCCGCACGAGATCGCTCTGGTCCCGAACACCACGTCGGGCATCAGCCTGGTGGCCGAGGGTTTTCCGTGGCGGGACGGAGACAATCTGGTCACGCTGGCCAACGAATTCCCATCCAACGCCTACCCGTGGATGAACCTGGCCAGCCGCGGGGTCGAAACGCGCCGCGTGCCCGTGGACGGCGTGGCCGTCGATCTGAACCGCATCGCCGAAGCCTGTGACCAGCGCACGCGGTTGATCTCGGTAAGCTGGATCGGCTACGCCACCGGCTGGCGAATCGACGTCGAACAAGTGGTGCGGTTAGCTCACGACCGCGGCATCTTAGTAATGCTCGACGCGATTCAAGGACTGGGCGTGTTTCCGCTCGACGTGCAACGTACGCCCATCGATTTTGCCGCGGCCGACGGACACAAGTGGCTGCTGGGTCCCGAGGGCGCGGGCATGCTCTTCGTCCGTCGCGAGCACTTGGGTTTGCTACGCCCGCTGAACGTCGGCTGGCACAGCGTGGTGCACAGTCACGATTACGCGCGCATCGAACTGAATGTTCGCAACGAAGCGGCGCGCTACGAAGGCGGATCGCAAAACATGGTGGGAATGTTGGGCCTCGGTGCGAGCTTGGATATGTTGACTGGATTCGGCTTGTCGCCCGCAGCGTCGCCGATCGCCGACCGCGTGCTGGAGATTACCGACGTGGCTTGCCGTCGACTGTCGGACATCGGCGCGCGAATCGTGAGCGTGCGCGACGGCGAATGCCGCTCGGGGATCGTAGCGTTTGAGTTGCCTGGCCGCGACCCGCTGGCAGAAAAGCGCCGTTGTTTGGACGCAGGCGTGGTGCTCAGTTGCCGCGCCGGCCTGCTGCGCATCAGCCCGCATGCGTACACGAACGAAGAAGACGTCGAGCGACTCGTCACTGCATTACGCTGAACACGGGCCTTTTCGAAAGCACGGCATGAGCAACCCTTATCAAGCACCGAAGTGGGACTCCCACGAGTCCTTCAGCGAACCATCGCCTCAGCCACAGCCGCAGCGCCAGTACTATGGCATGGTGCACCAGGTGCGCGTGATTTGCATCTTGATGGGCGTTCAGGGTGTGCTGGAGTTGCTGGCTGGGATGTTGTACTGCGGGATGGGAGTCTTTATGGCCATCTTGATGCAGACCGAGATGCAACGGAATCCGCCGCAGGGACAAAACGACCCGGTCGACCCGGAAACGTTGGCCTGGATCTTCGGCGGAATTTACATCGGGATGGGAGCACCAGCACTTCTCGCGGGCGTGCTGCACATCTGGGCGGGCATTCGCAACTATTCGTTTCGCGGCCGCACGCTGGGGCTGGTCGCGTTGATTGTCGGCTTGGGGTCGATGGCCACGTGCTACTGTCTGCCGACGACGATTGCGCTGGCCACATACGGTCTGATTGTGTACCTGAACGGCCCGGTAAACGAAGCCTTTCAAATGGGCCAGCAAGGCTACAACACCGAGCAGATCTTGGCCACGTTCTCACCGTCATACGCCCCTTCACCTCCGCCGCCGAATCAATTTCGATAACGACGCGGCCCTGTACTTTGCCGCCCGCGTTTGGGATACTGAACGCATTAATCATTCGACAATGGCCCGCGCATGTCCGACCCGACATCACCTTTCAATCCCTATGCATCCCCCGCGAATTCCGCGCAGCGCGTGGGTCCGCAGCGCGCGGGTGCACTCACGGCGTTGTGCATTCTGGCGATCATCCTCGGCGTGCTGGGGCTGTTCACCGTACTCATGACGGGCGTCAGTCTAGTCGCCGTCATGCAGGAATACATGCCGCGCCTGATGAACGCCTCGGGACAAGGCCGAGCGGCGCCGAGCGGCCAGCAATTCGTCGAAACGATGGTCACCATGTCGATGTATTTTTCCCTGGCGTTCATGGCCATCTTCATCGTGTTGAAACTGATCTTCTACGCCGTTACGATCGTGTACTTGCGCAGGACCACGATTCGCGACCTCTTCGCTTCCTCGGTTAACGAGTGGGAGACATGACGAACTCCGATTCCCGCGTTGCCGTGTATACCGGCTCCTTCGATCCCATCACGCTGGGTCACTTAAACGTGATCGAGCGGAGCAGCCGCTTGGTTGATCGGCTAATCGTGGGCATCGGCATCAACGTGGAGAAGACGCCGCTGTTTTCACCCGAGGAGCGCGTCGAGCTGGTCGTTCATGCGACCGAGCGATTCGGCAACGTCGAAGTCCGCATGTTCAGCGGCCTGGCGGTGAACTTCGTGCGCGATTGCGGCGCCCGCGTGATGATCCGCGGCGTGCGTCCCCTGGCCGACATCGCCGCCGAGTTCACGATGATGATGGCCAACCGCCACCTGGACCCCGACATCGAGACCGTGTTCCTGATGGCCGATGAAGAGTTCGCCCACGTCTCCAGTTCGCTGATCAAGCAGGTCACGCCGTTTTCCAGCGACGAAATGCTGGCCCGCTTCGTCCCCCCAGAAATCATCCCCGCCCTGCGCCAAAAGATTCCGGGAAGTTAGACGTGCCTACGCCCAGATGCTAATCTTACCCAGCAAACCCAACAGCGCCGTAAATTATTGAACCGGCACATCGCCGCCACCCGCGGTTTCTTCAATAAACGGGGCGCCGCCGTCCCAGGTCAATTCAATGCGCAGAGAATCAGTCGGGCCGTCGATGTTCACCGTCAACTCGGACGTGGTGGCCTGACAATACTTCTTGGGCGTGAGCCAACGGATTTTGGTTGGGCTGATCACGTCCCGCGAAATAATCTCGACCGGATGTTTACCCGGCACACAGCCGTCACGCGGTTCGAACGTGGTGAGTTGGAATCGGCCTTGACTATCGATTTCGCCGGAGGCCGAACGGGCGTCTTGCGGAATGACACGAACGAAGCCGCTGGTCAGCGGCTGGCCATCAATCAACACCTGTCCCGACACCGGCACGACCGTGGGACGTTGATTGCACGAGCCGCGCATCAGCAACGTTACCACCAGTACGATGACGAGGAAGGCCAGTAGCAGGTAACTGCGGTTCGGCGAACTCATGCGGAGGAGCAAGGATGAATGATGAGAGATGAAGGATCAAACACCAGAGACGAAGGCGGCGGGGGCGCGTTGTGTTGGCTATTTGGTTTCCACCGCTTCACCACCGGAGCGCGTGGACAGCGAGCGGTAGATCGTCAGGTTAATGTTCTCGCTGAGGAACGAAACATGTCCGTCGCCGAATCCGAACATCGCGCCGCCCGGGTGGCGGCTGGCAAAGGCGCCGTTCACTCGATTGCCGTATAACGTGACGACCACACCGGTGCCGGGCGGAGTGTTCAACGGATTTTCGGTCGACCGCAAACTGTCGGTATGCCTGGAGCCGACGAGCCAGCGGTTCGACGAATCGGCCGTGTGGGCATCGATCACCTCGCCCACGAACATGGTGTTACTGAGCCCGTCGATGACCTCGCTGGCGCGGTACACCGTGCGATAGTTGAACACGCCCGTGTTGTAGTGCTTGACGGTCGTTTGGCTGATTCCGAGTGTGGGACCGTTCGAACCATGCACTAAGGCATAGCTGCCGGTCGCAGCACCACCTTGCCGCGGCTCGGACACGTCGCTGGGGCAAACGTACGACTTCGGCCGCGCCAGCAGGATTTGGGGTGAGATCCCGGTGCTCCACCCACCGGCGTCCGCCGTACCGCCACAACCGGTCGCCGGATACACGGCCCCGCTCTGCCAGTTGTTGAAACTGTCATACAGGGCTTGCTGCTCCATCTGTGGCAGGATCATGGCAAAGCCGCTGGTGCCGGGCCGCGTCGAGTCGGGCCGATTGCCGCACACATCGGCGGTCCAGCAATCGCAGCCCATCCGCCCCGGCGGGTAGGTCTTCAACGTTTGCTCGTAGTTCGCCAACGCCAGAGCGATCTGTTTCAGGCTATTGGTGCACTGTGCGCGTCGCGCCGCTTCTCGCGCCGATTGCACGGCGGGTAAGAGCAAGGCCACTAAAATGCCAATGATGGCAATTACAACGAGCAATTCGACTAAAGTAAAACCATTTGAAAAGGATCGATCATGGCGGGTGTGCGTCATAGAAAGCACCAGGAGCGCGATTTGTGGAAGAGGTTACTCAGGTGGCGAGCGGACGCTCCGTTCACTACACGTGTAGTAATGTATTCTAGGCCTTGGCGGTGGCCAAGACCGGGTCGAACCTTCGCGCCCAGCCATCGTCCGTCTAGAATACGCGGTTTCCAGTTCGGACGTATCCCGATTTTAACCACACGGAGCCTCCCTTGTTACGGTCCCATACTTGCGGCCAGTTGCGTACCGAGCACGTCGCTCAGGAAGTTACCCTTTGCGGCTGGGTGGATAGCAGCCGTGACCACGGCGGGGCGGTGTTTTTGGACCTGCGCGACCGGTACGGCAAATCTCAGGTAGTCGTGGGGCCGGAGAGCGGCGACGAATTGGTCAAACAAGCCCGGCGGCTGCGGTCCGAGGACGTGGTCCGCGTGACGGGCAAAGTGGCTCATCGGCCGGAAGGTACCGTGAACCGCAAGCTGGCCACCGGCGAAATCGAAGTGCGGACGACGAAGCTGGAGCTACTGAACAAATGCAACTCGCCGCCGTTCACGCCCGGCCAGCAGGATTTGCCGGGCGAGGACCTGCGGCTGAAGTATCGCTATCTGGATCTGCGGCGATCAGGGATGCAGCAGACGCTGGTCCTTCGCAGCCGCATCATCAAAGCGATGCGCGACTATTTCGACGCGCACGGCTTCATCGACGTCGAAACGCCGATCCTGGGCCGCAGCACACCCGAAGGGGCGCGCGACTATCTCGTCCCCAGCCGCATTCAAAACGGCATGTTCTACGCGCTGCCGCAATCGCCACAGTTGTACAAACAGATTCTGATGGTCGCCGGCTACGACCGCTACGTGCAAGTGGCGCGCTGTTTCCGCGACGAAGACCTGCGTGCGGATCGGCAGCCCGAGTTCACGCAACTGGACATGGAGATGTCGTTTGTCGACGCGGACGACGTGATGGGCATGATCGACGGCTTGATGGTGCGGCTGGCCAAGGAACTGCTGGGCATCGAACTGCAACTGCCGCTGCCGCGCATGACTTACGACGAAGCCATGGAACGCTTCGGCCACGACGCACCCGATCTGCGATTCGGCATGGAGTTGGTCGACTGTACCGATCTGGCGGCCGAAGCCGAATTCCGCGTCTTTAAAGGGACGGTCGAATCGGGCGGCAAAGTGCGCGGCATCAACGCCAAGAGTGCGGCCAGTCGCTACTCGCGCAAAGACATCGACGAGATGACCGAGTACGTGAAGCACGACTTCGGCGCGAAGGGCCTAGCGTGGTTCCGCGTCGAGCCGGACGGCAAACTATGGTCGCCGATCTCGAAGAACTTCGCCGAGCCGCTGCTGGCCAAATTCGCCGAGCGTATGCAGGCCGTGCCCGGCGACTTACTGTTCTTCGTCGCCGATCGCTGGGAGATCACGTGCAAGGCGCTGTACGGCTTGCGGAAGAAGCTGGGCGCCGAACTGAAGCTGTACGACCCAAAGCAAATGCATTTTTCGTGGGTGGTCGAGTTCCCAATGTTCGCGTACGACGAAGAGGAAAAATGTTGGGCCGCGATGCACCATCCATTCACCGCGCCGCGCGATCAGGACCTGGCGATGTTGGAAAGCGATGCCGGCAAGTGCCGCGCGAAGGCGTACGACCTGGTGATCAACGGCTCGGAGGCGGGCGGCGGCACGATCCGAATTCACGACCGCGACACGCAACAGAAAGTTTTCAATCTGCTGGGCATCAACGCCGAGATGGCTCGCGAGCGGTTTGGCTTTTTGCTCGACGCGCTCCAGTTCGGCGCCCCGCCACACGGCGGCATCGCGCTAGGAATCGACCGCATCGTGATGCTATTCGGCGGCCTGGACAGCATCCGCGACTGCATCGCCTTCCCCAAAACCCAACGCGCCACCGACCTGATGACCGAAGCCCCCGGCTCCGTCGACCCCAAACAACTGGCTGAACTGGGCATCCGCGTCGATCAGGATTTGAAGAAGTGACACGGCACGACTTCCATGTGTCGCTGCAATTCATCCCACAGCCTTTCATGAGCGACCGGCTTCGTCAGAACATTCGTCGCGCCAAGATTGAACATCTTGCGTCGCAATTCACCGCCGCTATTTCCGGTCAACACGATCACCGGGACAGCCTTGGTAAGTGGGTTGTCGCGGAGCCTACCTAGAATATAATCACCACGTCCATTCGGCATGTCAAAGTCAAGAATGATGGCGTCCACTTCCGCCCCCAATGCGATGTGTAACCCCTGCGTGCCGTCCATTGCGCGCAGAACCGTCGCTCCTTCGTTTTCCAGCCGCAATTTGACCGCCAACGAAAACTGCGGATCGTCATCAATGCACAACACGGATGGCATGTGCCGGTCGATGATCGTCGCGGCCAAGCCGTACTCGGCGGACGGCGAAGACGTCTCCGAGAATGAAGCATTTCGGCCTTCCGTGGGTGGCGTGTGTTGAATCGGACGGACTCGCAACAGCTCGCAAACGAGTGGCTCCACGCGACTCCAAACGTCAGGACATTTCTGGACGTAGTAGGCACAAAGGTTGTGGCAGCGGCGAATCGTATCTTCGTTGGCCTTTCCGGTCAGAACGATCACCGGGGTGAAAGCGAAACGCTGGTCGGTGGCGAGCATTTCGCAAACACTCAGCCCATCGCCGGGCGGCATGTCGATGTCCAAACAGATCAAGTCAGCCGGATTGTCGTCCAATTTTGCCAACGCCGTCAGTGCGTTGTACGCCTCGTCTACTTGCAGACCCAATTGCCGGCACCGCAGCGCCAGGGCATGCACGAGATTCGTGTCGTCGTCAGCAATGAGAATTGTATTGTCCGAGACGTTTGGATTTGACATCGCCGTGACTCTCGCTAGTTTGCGTTGGTTTCGATGAGCGCGGACTCGACCGCGGCTACGAGTGTCTTGCCCTGGTATGGCTTGGTTAGAAAAAATCTCGCTCCGCCATCCAGGGCTGCCTGCTGATCGACCAAGCTGGCCGACAGCATGACGATCGGAATGTCCTTTGTTGTCTCGCAGCTATGCAACATGGCCAGTGCGGCCATCCCGTCCATGCGCGGCATGCGCACGTCGAGCACAATGGCGTCGGGGCGCTCGTCTAAGGCAGCCTCAATTCCCTGCTGGCCGTCAAAGGCGGTAATCGTATCGTATCCGGCAGCGCGTAATCGAAGACTCGCTCCAAGAATGATGTCTCGATCGTCATCGACAAGCAGCACTTTCTGCGTGGCGGTCATGTTTGCCCCCTTGAATTCGTGGACTGTGGACTGACGCTGAAGATTCCATGAGTTCCGTTACCCGGCCGAGGATTTCGCTGCTCTGTTCAGCCACGCACAACGTGCCTTTCTCCAGCAGTTCGATTTTTGGTAACGGCCCGTGCGGGCGATTGCGGTTCGTTTCGATACGTGCTTCTACGAGGCGACCGACGAACTTATGCAATTCCGACTGTTCGACCGCGACGACGAACAACCACGAGTGCCGGTCTCGCCGAAAGAGCAAATCGTGGCGTCGCAGATTGCAATTCAAAAACGCATTCACGTCGTCGGCCAGCGTCCCTTCCGTGCACGGATCGATCTCGGCCAGGAATAGCGCGATGACAGCGTCGCCGTTGCGATGAGCTGTGCGGCGTTTCAGGTATCGCCGCATCACGACGCTTGGATCCGCCAAAGGGACTGAAAACGAAAATGTGCTCCCCTTGCCCCGAATACTATCCACCTTGATTTCACCAAAATTCAAAGCTACCAATTCCTTGGCAATATTCAAACCCAATCCGAATCCTCGTGTGCTGCGCCGCGTGTCCGACCCGAGTTGTTTGAAACGCTTGAAGACCTTGAGCAAGTGTCGCTGGTCTATCCCCGGGCCATTGTCGGTGACGCCGATGATCACGTCCGGCGACTCCGCAGACTCCTTGGCCCAAAGCCGCACCGACCCGGGCTCGCCGCAGAATTTAATCGCGTTGACCGCCAGATTCACGATCACACGCCCAATCTTATCCGGGTCGCAGAAGACGTTCGGCAACTCGTCGTCGATGTCCATTTCAAACGCGGCGCCGCGCATGGCCGCCTTGCGTTCCAAACTCGAATAAACATACCGCACAATGTCGGCGACTCGACATGACTTGCGCCACACGCCCAGAAGGCCCGCTTCCAAGCGGCTCACGTCCAGCATGTCGTCGACCATGTTGTTCAAGTCATCGGCGCGATCGCCGACAGTGTCTAACATGCGGCATTGCTCCGCGTTGAGCGGGCCGACAAGGCCGTCGCGCAACAACGATGCGTACTCTTTGATGACCGTCAGCGGCGTGCGAAACTCGTGCGACACGTGATCGACGAAGCGGTGCGCCGTGCGATACATCTTGGCCAGCCGCCGGTTCTTCTTCGCCAACAGACGCTCGTTGGCCTCGACCTGTGCCAAGAGGGCTCGCATGTCCGCATTTTGCTGCCGCTGCATGGCGTATCGAATCGATCGTTCCAACATGTCTGGCGTCACACGGCCCTTAACCAGATAGTCCTGCGCACCTTGATCCAGCGACGCCAGGGCCGTCTCATCACTCGCCAGTGCTGTAAGCACCACGATCGGTACATTCGGCACTTGCCGCCTAATCATGGCCACTGTCTGTAGCCCATCGCTGTCGGGCAACATCAAGTCGGCCACTATTACGCCAAACCGTTGCTGGCATAAACAGGCCAGCGCATCGCTTAATTGGCCCGCACATCGAACGTCGAATGGCGTTATCGCTTTGGCTAATGCTGACAGTATTAACTTGGTGTCTAGCGGGTTGTCCTCAATCAACAGCACTTTCACAGCGTTAGATGTCATTTGCCCCTCGCGAGAAGAAAAGTGTGCGGCAACCACCGCGTCCAGGCAGGAGTCGAAACCTCACGCCCGCCAACTAGATTTACGTCGTGAAGAAAATACGTCCATACGGCAGTCCCTATGGCTAGTAAGGGAAATCTTTAGATGACGCATTTCGTGGCGGAATTGCTCTCAGCAGCACAACTTGTCAGGTGTGCCATCCGTCCGTCAGCGGCCCGACCCAAAGAGCTGCTTAATCCACTGGCAGTAGATGATGGTACATCCACAATGGGGTTTTTGTGGAGTTGGCGGTAGGCAACGTCGATATGAACAATAGTAGCTAGGTAGCGATGTCGCCATCTCAGGGGCAGTAAAATGGAGATGCGACCAACGGTGGTCCTCGTCGACGACGACAAGGATGCGAGGGA
>JBGTKH010000541.1:0-5291 GCA_041744735.1 Pirellulaceae bacterium
GCCCGCTGCCGCGGCCCGCGGTGATCCACGTCTGCATCGGCGAACCCATCACGACCGAACAGGCGGCCACGTTCGACGATGAGCAACTGGTCGCCGAACTGCACCGCCGCATTCGGGACTGTCATGCGCTGGCTCGTCGATGTCGCACTCGATAGTCCCATAGAAATCCAAGGCGTCAGCGAGGGACAGCGATCGGCCTCCCTCGCTTACGCGTCGGGTTACGATGCAATCGCCGACACATCGCGTATGTCAGTTTAGGCAACTTGGCAAAATCGAGTTCCGCGCGGTTGTCCTGGTTTGCTACTTCTGCTAGATTTACGCGCTTCGCTACAGCCAGAAGTATTGGGCCGCCACGGTGGAGGCCCGGCTAAGGCGATTTTCCAACAACATTCCTTTAACCCCCCGCCGCGTACGCGAATGACTTTGCGGACGCCATCTCGCGCCACTCTGGCCTTGCGTGTACTCGGCACACCCGGCGAGTTTTGAAACGCCGTGGTCATTTTGAGAGAACTATGGTTAACCGCAATCTGATTCGAAGCCTGGACAATGATGAAGAACTGAACGATCTGTTTAACTCGGAGGTGGACAATGTCGAAGAGGCCGTGCTGGCCACGCTGGAAACCGGTGCGGAATTCGATGTCAACAAAATCGTCAACGGCCGCGTGATGCGGATCGACAGTGAGTCGGTGCTGGTCGATATCGGCTTTAAAAGCGCCGGCACCATTCCGCTGAACGAATGGGAAGAGGGCGAAGACCCGCCGGAAATCGGCCAGACGGTGCAAGTGCTGATCGAAGAGGTCGAAGACGAAACGGGCATGGCCGACGACCCGCACGGCATGGTCAGCCTGAGCAAGCGGAAGGCCGAGAAGATCATCACTTGGCAGAAGATGATGGAGGAGGTCAAGGAAGGCCAGGTTGTCACAGGCACGGTAACCAGAAAAATCAAAGGCGGCTTGCTGGTCGACATCGGCGTGAACGTGTTTCTGCCGGCCAGCCAAGTGGACATTCGCCGCCCGGCGGACATCGGCGATTACATCGGCCGCGTCGTGCAGTGCGAAGTGCTGAAAATCGACGAAGCGCGGCGGAACATCGTTGTCAGCCGCCGCTCGCTGATCGAAAAGCAACGGCAAGAAGACCGCGAAGCGTTGCTACGCGAACTTGTCGAACGCCAGTTGCGCAAAGGCATCGTGAAGAACATCGCGGACTTCGGTGCGTTCGTCGATCTGGGCGGCATCGACGGTTTGCTGCACATCACCGACATGTCGTACGAGCGGATCGGGCACCCGTCCGAGATGGTTTCGATCGATCAAGAGATCGAGGTCATGATCCTGCACATCGACCGCGAGAAGGAAAAGATCGCACTGGGCCTGAAGCAAAAGCTGCCCAACCCGTGGGAGAACGTCGAGGAAAAATACCCCGTCCACACCAAGCACAAGGGCGAGGTGGTGAACGTGATGAGCTACGGCGCATTCGTAAAGCTCGAAGCGGGCATCGAAGGCTTGGTGCACATCAGCGAAATGTCGTGGACCAAGCGGATCAACCATCCCAGCGAATTGGTGCAGATCGGCGACAAGATCGAAGTCATGATCCTGGGCATCGACAAAGGCGGCCAGCAGCTTTCGCTGGGCATGAAGCAAACGCAGGCCAACCCGTGGGACAATGTCACCGAACGGTACCCGATCGACAAGGTGGTCAAAGGCAAGGTCCGCAACCTGACCAATTACGGTGCGTTCATCGAGTTGGAAGAAGGCATCGACGGACTGCTGCACGTTTCCGACATGTCGTGGACGCGCAAGATTAGTCACCCGAATGAAATGCTGGAGAAGGGCC
The DNA here is from genome assembly GCA_041744735.1 of Pirellulaceae bacterium. Classification (GTDB taxonomy): domain Bacteria; phylum Planctomycetota; class Planctomycetia; order Pirellulales; family Pirellulaceae; genus JBGTKH01. The sequence goes on from JBGTKH010000541.1 coordinate 1,831, forward strand.
AGGAGGTCGAGTGCAAGGTACTGTCGGTTGACCAAGATCGCCGCCGCATCGCGCTGGGTCTGAAGCAGCTCGATCAAGACCCATGGGCTCACGATATCCCCAGCCGCTACCAGCCGGGCCAGGTCGTTACGGGCAGCGTCACGAAGATCACCAACTTCGGCGTGTTCGTCGGTTTGGAAGACGGCTTGGAAGGGCTGCTGCACATCTCGGAACTGGCCGACCACAAGGTCGAGAACCCCGAAGAGATCGTGAAAGTCGGCGACGCGATCGAAGTCAAGATTCTGCGCGTGGACACCGAAGACCGCAAGATCGGCCTGTCGCGCAAGCGCGTCGAGTGGAACGAGGAAGATCACGTCGAAGCCGAAGCCACCGCCGCAACTTCGGCGAAAGAGAAGAAGCCGCGCGAGGAATTAAAAGGCGGACTCGGCGAATCCGGCCCGCTGATCAAGACCAAGGCGGCTGGCGAATCTTCCGAATGATCTGAGTGGGATCAGAACCTCCACGGGCGTGTTGGGACGGACATCGGGCGTCAACGGCTGGACCAAAACGATATCACGACCGGACCGCGACGCCTCCGCAGATCAGAATCGCATACAAGGCCAGCCCGAACACGTTCAGCGCCAGCGACACGATGCCGACGATCTTGCCTGCGTTGGCGGTGCCGGAGTGTTGGTGGCCGATGTTGTGCTCTTGAATTAGCCGCAGGGCTTGGCTGCCTCGATAGATGGCGAACGGCGCTAGGATGATGCCGAGAGCTTGCGAGCAATCACCGTGTGCTAGCCGACTCCAGGCAATGCGAGTAGGCTAAACGTGTACTGTGAATTCAGCTACACCGGCTAATCATGTCCAAGCCAGTCACATGCCCTGAATGCCAACATGTCTTCGAGCCTCGGGATCTCCAACCCGCGGAGGCGAAGCGTGCCAACCGCGCCGCGCCCGTGTTGGCGAGTCAAACCAGCACGGACGACAGCGTTGACGAAAAGTACGCGCTGAACGAGCATCGCGAAGCCTTTGGACTCAACTCGCCGAAAGACGATCCATCGATGAGCCAACAGGCGCGTCGCGGCAGCAAGCCGTCGCTGGCGCGGCTCGTGCGTTGGGCGGGCGCAAGTATCTTGCTGTTGATACTGATCGTAATCTTGGGAACACTGACCGGATGGGAATCGTGGAGCCATCGCCGTCCAAATTCTTTTAAGCCAATCACACCACCCAACAACGTCTTCCCGTCGGCGACTAAGACTGAACCGCCGCAGAGCGCAGTCGACGCATCGTCCAACACAACCGACGTGATTTCACAATCCAATGACTTGCCAAATAACGCCCAGGCTAATTCGCCTCCGAGTCCGACGGCCGACACAGTCGCCAGCGAGGAAATCGTTAAATCGATCGAAAACTCCGTCGTCAAAATCGAATCCGGTGGCAGCGACGGTTCCAACACGCTGGGCACAGGCTTCGTGATCGACGCACAAGGTTTAGTGGCCACGAATTATCACGTCATCGCTGATGCCGTGGATGGCCGCGTGCGATTCAAAAGCGGCGCCGTGTACGACATCCAAGGTTACGCCGCCGTGCAGCCAGCCGACGATTTGGCGATCCTCAAACTGCGCGACCCGCCGCCGAACTTGGCAGCCTTGCGGCTGCGTTATGACGAAGATCCGCCGCGGCTCTCCGCGGTCGTCGCCATCGGCCATCCGTACGGCGTCGCGTTCTCTCTGTTCGACGGCAAGGTCAGCCGAGTATTGACGACCACCGAACTTTCCGGGCAGTCGCAACGATTCCTCGAACTGTACATCAACACGTCCTTCCATCATAAGTGGATTCAACACACCGCACGGATTTCCGAAGGCAACAGCGGCGGGCCGCTGATTAATCATCTGGGCGAAGTGATTGGCGTGAATATGTGGGTCGATCATCAAGCGAACTTCGCTTATGCACTGCATGTCTCACACTTGCATCGTTTACAGCAAGACCTATTGGATGAGATCGCGCCGCTGGAACGATACGCCAGCAAAGAGGCTCAATTGGCCGCCTTGCAACGGCGGCTGACGGCCGAGCACCTGCAGCGGCTGTTTCAGGACGTGCAAGCGATGAGCTGGCATCCGCGTTCGCCACAGGACTATGAGCGCCTGCAGCAGTTGGCGTGGGCCGTCACCGCCACGCGCTTCGCCGGCAGTTTGCCCACCGCGGGCACATTCGAAACCAAGCTGCACGATTCGCTCGTTCCCATCGCAGATCAAATTGAAAACACGCTGCGCAAGGAAAAATGGAACGCCTTCGGGCAACTTACCATCACCAACGAACTGGCCGCCGCGCAAGTCGGCAAGCCAATGGCTGGCGTCTTCTTCTTCGGCACAGTCGATCGAACGGTCGAAGGCGACGACGGCTCGCGCGGCGTGCTGATGCAATTGGCCGGCTTCAGACAAATGCTGTTCGTGCCGCTGGACGGAAATCTAGTCGTGTTGACACCAGGCACACACTGCCTGATACTGGGAGTGAATGACAACGGTCGCACGGTTCATTATGGCGATAACCCACTCAAATTGGTCACCGCGCCTGTCATCGTCAGCCGTACGATCTTGCCGCTGACCGATTAGCGTGGCCTATCCGCACGCCTTCCCTAACAGTCGCTGTTTGCGCATCTTGCCGCGAGTATTTCATCGAGTGATTTGAACGAAATAGACCGTCTCTGTCGTCTTAAACCACTGAGTATGAACTGGATAAGTCGATATCGCATTTCGAAACGTTAGCCATTGGATCACTGCTGCCAAAGCTTGCTGGCAAGTTTAGGTTGACCAAAAAATTTGGATCGGTACAATTTTTCGTTGGTTCAACAGGCAGTAAACCATGCAACTCATTCGGTCGGGCTCGGCGCTGGAAGTACATTCGCCGGCCAAGTTGAATCTGTTTCTGGAGGTGCTTGCCCGGCGAGATGACGGCTATCACGAGATTGAAACTCTGATGGTGGCCATCAACATATTCGACACCTTGATTGTTTCGGCAAATTCGGAAGGGCTGCTGCGACTGACGTGTAACTGGGCTTCTGGGAGAGAAGCACGGCGGGTCGCCAGAGAATCGCACGACGGGGGATCGTCAGACGGCGGTTGCACGTTGGGCGATTTGCCGGAAGGGACGGGCAACATTGTTCTGCAAGCGATAGAGCGGCTGCGATTTCGTGCTGGTGTTCAGTCGGGCCTTTCGGTGCGGCTTATCAAACGCATCCCATCGGCGGCCGGATTGGGCGGTGCATCGAGCGACGCGGCGGCGGCACTCGTGGCGGCCAACGAAGTTTGGCGGCTGGGTTGGACACAGCAGCGGTTGGCAGAAGTCGCGGCCGAACTCGGCAGCGACATCCCGTTCTTCTTCGGCAGTGGTTCGTTTGGCAGCGGCGCGGCAGTGTGCCGTGGGCGTGGCGAGCGGATCGAACCGATTGCCGGCTTGCCGCCGATGCACTTCGTCGTCGT
>JBGTKH010000542.1:0-11759 GCA_041744735.1 Pirellulaceae bacterium
CGTTAGCAAAGGCGTTGGGGAAAGTCCGACGTCGGCCGTTGGGATCGGCGACGGCGGTTTCCGTCAGCGTCTCGAAAACAAACTCAAGGCGGGTTTCTCCCGCGGCGCCGTCGCGGTACGTCCCGGTCGGGACAGTGAGCCGATGGTCCGGTCGGCAACGTCCGAGAACGCTGTCGGCCGGTGGCTCCCTCGTAACGAGACGCGGAAGGACTCTTCCTTGTTCTTCATCGATTGGTCCTTCCTGTCCACATTGGACTTGTGGAGGCAGTACTACGACCGCTGCTGACTTCTGCCCCGCCCGGTTCGGCTTTCGCCGGACCGTTCCAGGACGTCCGATGGCAGCGGCTTGAGATTCGCATCGAACTCGCCGCCATTCACCGGAAGTCCCGGCTCGAACCAGTGCGGCGCGACAACGGGTCGTGGCTCGGCGTCCGGCGCGGGCAGCCGTTCTTGAAGCACCGATCGATCCGATGGCTGATGGCGCTGCATCACATGAGTCAACTCGTGCCCCAGTAGCTGCAGGCCGTGCGCCGAGTTCGGATTGTACTGTCCCGGGGCGAAGTACAGATTCGATCCGTGCGTGAAGGCCAAGGCTCTGATCGAGGTCGCTTCGTGTCCCACGTGCACTCGTACGTCGGAAAAGTTGGTGCCGAAGAACGACTCCATCCGCTGGTGCACCGCGTCGGGCAACCGCTGCCCGCCGCTGCGTGGGAAGCTGCTCAGGTGCGCCGGCAATTGTACGGCGGAACCGTTGCCGCGAGGCTGAATGGTGCGCTGCGTTCGATTTTGAACAACTTGTGCCGCGACAGGCGTCCGCGGCAAGCCGTTGGTAGTGATACCATTTGACGAATTCGTAGGACGGACGCCCTCGTCCGTCCTATGTTTCACGCGGATTCGCTGTCGGACGAGGGCGTCCTCCCTACAAACGGTATCACTACCAAGCCGTTGGGAAAGTAGCCTTGAATGGCCGGGCTGCGAGCGGGGACATGGGCGTGGCCTCCTTCGGTTCTAAGCCACGAACATTGGCACGATGCTGATCCCAGGAGGAACGTCTGATAGTCTAACGCGCTGCGCGATTTGATTCAACGCGGTTGGGGCGGGGTTGCCAGGGTAAATCACTTTTTCAAATGGCAAAGGTTGTGACGCATCGTAACCCGAAGCGTCAGCGAGGAAAGACACGGAAAAACGCCTCGCTGACGCTTCGGGTTACGATGGAATCGCCAACGCAGATTGAATAACTGAATGGCCCCGGCCCCGGCATCATCCGTTGGCAGGTAGTGGTACAAGTTGCCGTAGCGGAAGTGGTGACACTTCCGAAGTCTCACGACTTCGGCTACCAAAATGTACCACTACCCGTTGGCACGCTTAGTTGACACCCGCATGCGGCGGCGTTAAAAGAGGGCGCGGGCTGGTTGTAATCGAGTTCGCGAGTACATGCCTTGCGACCAGCGTTGCATTAGAGAATGACCATGGCGAAGCGCACAGCCAACAAAGCCGACCTGCAAAAACAAATCGAACAGATGGACCGGGCGCTGATCCGATTGCTCGGTGAACGCACCAAGCTGGTACAGCAACTGCTTCACGCGAAGAAAGCAGACGGCGAGCCGCTGTACGATGTTGCGGAGGAACAGGAGATTCTGCGCCGCGCGGTTGAGCACAACAAGAGTGCATTGGACGAGCGTTCGGTGCGGGCCGTATTTCGCGAGTTGGTCAGCGGCTCACGTGCGCTGGTTAAGCCCGTGCGTGTGGCGTACTTGGGGCCGCAGTATAGCTACAGTCACTTGGCGGCCATCGAGCGCTTCGGGCACAGCGTCGAGTTAGCTCCCGTGGCGATGATCTCCGCGGTGTTCGAGGAGGTCAATCGTCACCACGCCGATTTTGGGATCGTGCCGATTGAGAATTCCACCGACGGCCGCATTGTGGACACGCTCGACATGCTGGCCCGCCAGCCGGTGCGGATTTGCGGCGAAGTGCAATTGCGAATTCACCACAATCTGCTGTGCAAATGCCAGCGGTCGGAAATCCGCGAAGTGTACAGCAAGCCGCAGGCTTTGTCACAGTGTCGCGATTGGCTGGCGAAACATCTGCCGGCGGCGCGCACGGTCGAAATGAATAGCACCGCGACGGCCGCACAACTGGCCGCCGAGAAGCCCGGCGCCGCGGCCATCGCCAGTGTGCAAGCCGCAGTTAACTACGGACTGGACGTCATCGCTGCCAACATCGAGGATAACCGGAACAACATCACGCGCTTCGCCGTGATCGGCGACCAATCGCCGCGCCGCACGGGCAACGACAAAACGTCGCTGATGTTCGAGATCCCGCATCAGCCCGGCGCCTTGGCCGACGCCATGCAAGTCTTCAAACGCAACCGGCTGAATCTGACCTGGATCGAATCGTTCCCGATGTCCGGCACCAAGAACGAATACCTGTTCTTCGTCGAATTTGAAGGGCATCACGACGAAATGAAAGCCAAACGGACACTGGCCGCGCTGGAGAAGAAAACCGTGCGGATCGAAATGCTGGGCTCGTACGCCAAAACGGAGCCCGTTGAGTAGCGGCGACTCATTGTTTGACGGCGAGCCTCCTCTCGACGGACTTTGGGCTGTTGTGCTAGGCTTTGTCGGAAATCCCACACATTCAATAGTGCGTTCCTGCCTTGATTATCATCCTGAAATCGAACGTCACCGAGTCCCAGATTGCCCATGTTGTTGAGCGCGTGGAAGCGCTTGGGTTAAAGGCCCACCTCAGCCGCGGCACGTATCGCACGATTATCGGTGTGATTGGCGACGAAGATCAATTGCGCAGCGCACCGCTGCGGGCGATTCCGGGCGTGGCGGACGTGATGCCCGTGCTGCCGCCGTACAAGCTGGCCAGCCGCGAAGCGCACCCTCAGCCCAGTGTCGTGGATGTCGGCGGGGTGAAAATCGGCGGCGGCCAATTGGCGATGATCGCCGGCCCGTGTGCGGTCGAAGAGCCAGAGCGGATGGAAATCATCGCCGCCGCGGTCAAAGCGGCCGGCGCAAACATCTTTCGCGGCGGCGCGTACAAGCCGCGTACCAGTCCGTATTCATTTCAAGGGCTGGGTGAAGAAGGTCTGAAAATCCTGCGCGAGACGGGCGACAAATTCGGCATGCCTGTGGTGACGGAAGTGACCGACCCGCGGAATGTCGAACTGGTGGCTCAATACGCCGACATGCTGCAGGTGGGCGCCCGCAACATGCAGAACTTTGCGCTGCTGACGGAAGTCGGCAAGACCCGCAAGGCCGTGCTGCTGAAACGCGGCATGAGCGCCACGATCGAGGAATTGTTGATGAGTGCCGAATACATCTTGTCTCAAGGCAACACCAACGTCGTGCTCTGCGAGCGTGGCGTGAAGGGCTTTGATAAGGTGACTCGCAACTTGTACGACGTAGCCGCGGTTGCCGTCGTGAAGGGATTGTCGCACTTGCCGATCATTGTCGATCCCAGCCATGCGACCGGCCGGCCCGATTTGATTCCGCCGTGTGCATTGGCCGGTGTGGCAGCCGGGGCCGACGGCGTACACATCGAGGTGCACAACTGTCCCGAAGAAGCGAAGTCCGATGGTCAACAGGCGTTGCTGCCCGAACAGTACGCGGAAGTGGCGGGCCAGATTCGTAAGCTCGCGGAACTTTTCGGCAAGACAATCTCCCCGCTACCCGGAGCTATGGCATGAGACGCAAATTTATTGCCGGCAACTGGAAGATGAATCTGACGCGCAGCGAGGCGGTGACTCTGGCGCGCGGGCTGGCGAACAAGATCGGCCCGACGAGCAAGTTCGACGTGGCCGTCTGTCCGCCGCACGTATACTTGGACGCGGTCGCTCACTCACTGCAGGATTCGGCGGTAGCTCTGGGCGCTCAGAACATGTATCACGAGGCCAACGGGGCTTTCACCGGCGAAGTCAGCGCCAGCATGTTGCTTGATCTCGGCTGCACCTATGTGATCTTGGGGCACAGCGAGCGGCGGCACATCTTGGGCGAATCGAATCAGGACGTAAATAAAAAGGTTCTCGCTGCGCTAGCCGCTGGACTAACACCGATTGTCTGTGTCGGCGAAACATTGGCCGAACGCGAAGCGGGCAGAACCCAGCAGGTGGTTTCCGAGCAGTTCGACGATTCACTAGCAGGCCTCTCTGTCGAGCAGGCCGGCCGGATCGTGATCGCTTACGAGCCCGTGTGGGCCATCGGCACGGGCAAAGTCGCCACGCCCGAGCAGGCAGAAGAGGTGCACGCCGATCTTCGCAGGCTTCTGGAAACTCGCTACAATGCCGACGTTGCGACTGCCGTGCGGATTCAATACGGCGGCAGCGTGAAAGCCGAAAACGCCGCCGAGTTACTGTCGCAACCGAACATCGACGGCGCACTGGTCGGCGGAGCTTCATTGAAGGTTGACAGCTTTATGGGAATCATCGCATCATTCGTTTGAAAGGACAATTTATGGGAATCATCGCATCATTCGTTTAAAAGGACAAAGCCATGCAGTATTTCTTTGGCATCACAATGTTTCTGATGGCCCTGTTTCTGATCCTGCTGGTGCTGGTCCAGCGAGGACGCGGCGGCGGGCTCTCGGGAGCGCTGGGCGGCATGGGGGGCCAAAGCGCGTTCGGCACCAAGGCCGGCGACCTGTTCACGCGAGTCACGATGATCTCCGCCGCCGTGTGGATCTTGCTGTGCATGGCCTCGATCAAAGTCCTTAGCACTCAGCCAGACAAATTCGGCGGCAGCGGCCGGCCGGCGGTCGGCGCCCCTGCCGCCCCCGACGCTAAGAAGGACAAAGACGGCAAGGCCGCGACGGGCGACGCGGACAAAGATTCGTCGACGAAGGCGGAAACGGCGGGCGGATTGAGCAGCGGTGCACCGGCGGAGTCCACTTCTCCCAGTTCTGGCGAAAAGAAAGAGTAACCCGCACGGGGTCGGGAGTCTTTTTCCGCTTGGGCCCGTCACCGGCCACTCGACGCTCGATCCGACTTGGCCCAAGCGGAAAAAGACTCGACCCCCTTCGCACTTTCATTTGAGGATTCCATCTTGCTCTTGAGCATGACCGGACACGGCGAATCGCACTGCCAGCAGAATGGTATGGCGGTGGCCGTGGACGTGCGCACGATTAACAATCGCTACTTCAAGCTCTCGGTGCGGATGAACGAGGGCTACAGCGCTTTAGAGTCGTCGATCGAAACCGTTGTCCGCCAACATGTCCGCCGCGGCACCGTGCAAGTGAACGTGCGCGTGGACCGCGAGCCATCGCCGGACGACTATAAGCTGAACGAAGTTGTGCTGGCCAGCTATTGTCAGCAATTGAAAAAGCTGTCCGACTACTCGCACGAGGCCGAGCCAATTCAACTGGAATCACTATTGAGCTTGCCCGGCGTGGTCGATGAGCGTGCGGCTCGCAAACTGGACGCTGAAGCAGACTGGCCGCTGATCGAGAAGACGTTGAATGCGGCGCTGGAAAACCTGGCACACATGCGCACCGACGAAGGCCGCGCGATGGCGGCGGACTTGAAGGTGAACTGCCAAATCGTTTCCGATCAATTGCAAGCGATCGAGAAGCGTGGGCCGTTGGTCGTCGACGCGTATCGCAGCCGGCTGTCCGAACGGCTGAACAATCTGCTCGCTCAGTATCAAGTCAGCATCGAGGCGGGCGACCTCATACGCGAAGTCGCGATGTTCGCCGAACGCAGCGACATCTCGGAAGAAGTCGTCCGGCTGCGAAGTCACCTGGAGCAGTTCGACAAGATTGCCGAGCAGGAAGAAAGCAGCGGGCGGAAGCTGGACTTCTTGACGCAGGAAATGTTCCGCGAGACGAACACCATCGGCTCGAAAGCCAACGACGCCGAGATCGCTCGCCACGTGATCGAAATCAAAGCCGCCGTCGAACGCATGCGCGAGATGATTCAGAACGTGGAGTGACGCCGCAGCGTTTTGGTCATGGGGATTTGGAGTTTTGCATTTGTTTGAGATTTGGTGCTTGGTTTTTGGGATTTGGCTCCGACTTCGCCAAACTAGATAGTTCCCGATGACAGACCCACCGACTGGCAAACTGGTCATCATTTCCGGACCATCCGGGGCCGGGAAATCGACGGTTGTACGGCGGCTGATCCAGCGCTGCCCGTTGCCGCTGGTGCTCAGTGTGTCGGCCACGACCCGGCCGCCGCGGAGAGGGGAACGTGACGGCGTCGAGTACCATTTTCTCTCGCGCGAGGAATTTGCCCGCCGCCGCGCCGCTGGTGAATTTCTGGAATGTAAGGAGGTTTTCGGCCGCGGCGACTGGTACGGGACGCTTCAAAGCGAAGTGACCACTGGCCTTGCAGCCGGGAAGTGGGTAGTTTTAGAAATTGACGTGGAAGGTGCCCTCGCCGTCCTGGAACAACATCCTGCCGCCATTACCATCTTTTTACACCCTGGCTCGACCGCGGAACTGGAGCGGCGGCTGCGCGCCCGCGGCACGGAGTCCGAAGAGTCGATTCGCCGCCGCCTGGAAGTGGCCGGCCGGGAGATGACCTTCATCGACCGCTATCGCCACGAAGTCATCAACGACACGATCGATCAAGCCGTACAAGACATTTGTGACATTCTCACCCGCAGTGGAGATTGACCTGCATGCTCGACGAACTGAAGGAAGAACAAGTCGTAAACAAAGTCGGCGGCCGCTTTAAGCTTTCCACGCTGATTCAAAAGCGCCTGGTACAGCTTAACGCCGGCAGCCGGGCGTTGGTGGACCTGAACACGCGGGACAAAATGGAAATCGTCCTGCAAGAGATCGTGCAGGACAAGATTTACCTGGACACATCGAACGAGGTGAAAATCACCGGCGACCTGCAGGACAGCGGCGGCCTGCCGGAACTGAATCTGGACGAACTATGAATGGCCGCGAAGTGCTCATCGGGGTCACCGGCGGCATCGCCGCGTACAAGACGGCGGCGCTGGTCAGCCAATTGGTGCAGGCCGGCGCGGGTGTCAGCGTGGTGATGACCGAAACGGCGGGCCAGTTCATCGGCGCCGCCACTTTCGCCGCTCTCACCGGCCGCCCCGTTTCCACTCGCGTGTTCGACGAACAAGCGTTTCCGCTCGGCGCGCATATCACGCTGGCCGAACGAGCCGAACTGATGTGCATCGCGCCGGCCACGGCCGACTTCCTGGCCAAGATGGCGCACGGCCTGGCCGATGACCTCTTGAGCACGCTGTATCTCTCGTTTCGCGGCCCGGTGCTTGTGGCGCCGGCCATGAACTGCGAAATGTGGGACAAGCCCGCCGTGCAGCGCAACGTTGCTCAACTACGCGCCGACGGCGTGCACGTCATCGATCCCGAAGAAGGCTGGTTAAGCTGCCGCACCCGCGGCGTTGGCCGCATGGCTGCCCCAGAAAAGATCTTCGCCGTCATCCAACAAAATCTTAAGAGTCATTAGTCATTTGTCATTTGTCATTTGTCATTTGTCATTTGTCATTGGAAAGAGTTTTCGGTGTTCTACAAATGACAAATGACGAATGACCAATCCCATGTCCCGCATCCTGATCACTTCCGGCCCGACGCGACAATACTTGGACCCGGTCCGGTATTTAACGAATGCCTCGAGCGGCCGCATGGGGCGAGCGTTGGCGGAAGCCGCGCTGGCCGACGGACATGAAACGATCGTGGTCAGCGGTCCGGTTGAGGTGGAGTATCCCAGCGGCGTCGAATTGATCAATGTGACTTCGACCGAAGAGTTGCTGGACGTTTGCCGGCAAGTCTTCCCGCGTTGCGACGGCCTGATTGGTGCAGCCGCGCCGTGTGACTATCGCCCGGTGAGAGTCGAATCGCAAAAGATCACCAAGACCGGCGGCCCGCTGACGTTGCAGTTAATCGAAACGCCCGACGTCGTCGCCACGCTCGGCGCCGAAAAGCAGCCCGGCCAGTGGCTCGTGGGTTTTGCTTTGGAAACGGAAGACCAACGCTTCCGCGCTCTGACGAAGCTGGAAAAGAAAAGCTGCGACCTGATCGTACTCAACGGCCCCCAAGCCATGAACTCGCTCGAAAACCAAGTCGAAGTCCTCGACCGCGCCGGCACCATCGTCGCCACCCTCGCCGGTTCCAAAGAATCCGTCGCCCGCGGCATCTTCCAAATCATTCGTCAGCGATTAATCGAAGGGCGGTGATTCGATTTGGTCATCGGTAATGGTTTAACGCGATCAGTTGATCGGCGAGTGGCACACCTGCAGAGTCGAGGTTGCTCAACGCACCTATTATCTCGGACGGCCGCATGTTTTTCCTTCGATCGGACTCTTCGTAGACGATGATCAGCCCCAAGTGGTGGCCACCAATTCCCATTGCAAATTCATGCAAAGATTCAAAGTCGTTTGCATTTCGAGTCAACAGCGGAATCTGCTGGGAAGCCGCGTATAGAAAGTGCAGCGCGTCGTGGTGGCCTGAATTACCGATTGACCGAGGTGATACACGTCGGTGCGATCGGGCGGTTGCGAGCCGGATCAACAGATCCTGATCCACGTCGTCGTCCAAGTAGCAGATCATTCAGACAGCCTTAGGTAGCCCTTCGCGATCGCCTGCTCGCGGATGCGACGACGCTCGGCTGCCAGGAATTCCTCATTGGCGTGCACGTAACTGATCGACTCCAGAACCGCCTCGACTGGAATGTGATACGCGGCGGCGATCTCGGCCGGGGTCAACCCCTCGTTTTCCATATCGCTGACCAATGACTGAGCTCTCAAGCTACGCCCGCACACAAACAACTCCCGATAGCCGGACCCCGAACGCGGCGCGAGGTGGCGATACGATTGCGCTCTGACGACAGACTGGGCCATGAATAATCTCCAATCTCCAAGCCGGCCAACAACACCTACGAAATATTTTACCCTTCCAATCGGCCAACAGAAACAGATTTCCAAGGTCGCCGAAAAGTTTTCCTAATCCGCAAATTCGGCACAAGTAAACGAGCTTCGGCCGCCGATAACCGTCGTGTCCGCGCTGATCGTGCGCTTCACTTGGGAACTCCGCTAGAGCAGAGATCGCTAGCATGAGACTTTGTTTCTACGTCTTGCTTTTCTTACTGGCCGCAGGGGCCGGCTGCACGACGACTCGTTCGACAGATACGCAGCGAACGGCGCTGGAACAATTGCTGATCTCCAACGCGACGGATCAGGCACTCAACAAAGTGGACTTCCGGCCGCTAGGCGGACGCAAGGTGTTTGTCAGCGACAAGTACTTCGATTCGGTTGACAAGACATACGTGCTGGGAACGATCCGCCACAAGGTGCTCGCGGTCGGTGCGACGATCGCCGAGAAGGCCGAAGACGCGGAGGTGATTCTCGAAGTCCGCAGCGGTGCGTTGGGCACGGACCGCACCGAGGGCTTCATCGGCCTGCCGCAAATTGCCATGCCGCTGCCGTTGCCCGTGGCGATTCCCGAGCTGAAAATCTTCGCCCGCAAAACGCAGATCGGCACCGCCAAGATTGGACTGGTAGCTTACGACGCCAAAACGAAGGAAGCGATCGGCAGCGGTGCAGCGGCGATGGCTCGGGCGGACGACAGCAACTGGTACCTGTTAGGCATCGGCCCGTATAACAGCGGCAGCGTGCGCGAGGAATTGGTTGCCGGCACGGGACAAGGCACCTTTGACTCGATTCGCAAGTATGCCTGGTACGAGAAGCCCGAACCGAAGCCGTTGATTGCGGCGTTTGAACCTGCCGCGCAGTACGACCTGCCACAAATCGCCGAGAACGCGCCGTATTCTGTTGCGCCCCCGCCGCCTAACGCCGGACCCAACCCGCACTCAGTCCCGTGGCCCCCGCCGGGACCGCAGAATTTCGAGGGCCAGCCCGCCCCGTGGCAGCAACCGCCTCCGGGCGCCATGAACTGGCCGCCTCCCCAGGAATCTTGGCAACGCTAAAGAACCCACATCATAACCCGAAGCGTAAGCGAGGGAATTTCACAGTGTCCCCTCGCTTACGCTTTTTGAAGTTGCGCGTTTCAATTGATGGTAGCCGAATTCGCCAGAATTTGGACGGTCTTGTGTTGAACTCGAAAACCAAATTCTGGCGAATTCGGCTACAAATTGATGCTAGCGCAACTTCAAAACTTACGCTGCGGGTTACGATGGATGGCGGCTCGCAGCAATGAGCGGCGGACACGCTACCGAAGCCAAGTTCGCTAAAACGCTTGACTGACCACCTTCGGATTTGATTGCAACCGCGGATTGCGAATCAATTCGTAAGAAAACGCGCCGAGCAACTCGCCCCGTCGTACTTCATGACAATCGCGGCACTGTTGCAATGCGCGCAATGATCCCAGCATCTCGATGCGATTCGGCGTGGCACGTGTGACGAGATCGTCGCCGGCTTGAAGCCGCTGTAGCGCGGTTGCCTCGAATTCGACTAGCGGGCGAGTTGGGGCGTCTCGAAGTTCGTTCATTTGCGGCAAGTGTTGCGAGACGTACACCGCCGGGTCGCGGAACTTCAGCAGACTGACCAGTTCCAGCCGCGTGATTTCCCAGCACTCCAGCGACAACTCTTGCTCATCGTCAGTGGGCTCGCCGCGATTCGGCCCGCCAATGTTGTCGACAATGGGTTTGTAGTTGAAACCATGCGGCACGAAGCCAGCCACGTGGTCGCGATCCCGGATGTGACCAAAGTTGTAGGAGGCGACGAAGTCAGATTGGCCCTGGTCGTGAAATTCGGCCAGCGACGTTTCGTCGGGTATTCGCACACGCGCGTTACGCGCAGCGTGCTTGTCCTTTGGCAGCGGCACGACGGCCATACCTTCCGCCGAGCATTCCGCTGGCGCCTCGGCAAACGGAATTGGTTCCTCAGGCCACAGAGGGACGTAGCTCGGGCCGGGTGGACGAATCCGCGTAAGGCCGAAGCCGTCGCGCGCGATGAACTTATCGGTCTCTTCCGCGTGCAACAGTCGCAGTGATTCGGCGCGGAGAGCGACTGAGTTGTTTCCTTTCCAGTCTCTGTCGAGTTGTTTCTCCATCGCTGCCAAGTGATCGCGTGCCGTCGGGCTCAACCGCACCACCGCACTTTCGCCAGTTCTCGATTCGTACGTCAGCCGCGCACTCATCGACCGATATGGGTAAGCCTTTTTCAGTTGCTCGACTTCGTGCCGCTTGAGGGCCATGATTTCGGCGAATGCCTCGGGGTTGGACTGCTGGAGATCGTCCAGTGCCAGGCCCAACTCCGCTCCCAACAGGAAAAAGATGCCATGTTTCTCGTATAGACCTTGGATTTGCTGTCTCGTAAAGAATGCTTCGATCTCCGAATACTCGTCCAATTGTTCGTCGAGTACCGTGACCTTTGCGTCGCCCGCAACTTCAACCGTGGCCTGTCGACTACAACCAGAAAACACAACGCCGATAAGAAGAGGCGAGAGGACAAGTCGTAGAGCAGTCATAACGAGCTCCTCAAGAGATGGACGCGCGATCCGTGCCGACCATCATTATGACGGAGATTCGCTCGGCGGCCAGATCAAAATCCTGGTGTCGCGGTCACGACTTCGTAACATCGTCCCACGACTCATCCCAGCCGCAGCCACTCGGGCAGCCGCTGTACTCGGCCTTGGCGGTCCACGCAGGCGATCGTGCTGTGGCCTTCGGCTAGAAGTTGGTCGCCGCGGTGTAGTTCGTACTGATGTTCGATCCGCGCCCCTTTGGCTCGCACGGTCGTGGTCCGCAGCCGCAGCAGGTCGTCGTAGTCGGCCGGCAGATAGTATTTGCACGCGATCTCCGACACGACCAGCAGCACGCCTTC